>CAUQFM010000117.1:0-6867 GCA_963517295.1 uncultured Vagococcus sp. | reverse complement strand
CTATTCGAATATAGTTTTTACCTTTAGGCATGTTATAGTTAAAAACACCTTTATCCGAATTTTCAAGAATAGTTTCCACTTTTTCTTCAGCAGTTACCAATAAAACCTTAAAATCACCTGAATTATTTTCAGCATTGTAATCGATTTCAATCGTATCGTCAGCTAGACAATCTAATTCCCACAGAGTATCAATTCCCGAAAACTCCATATCTGCGGATAGTTCATTTAATGTAAAAAGATGGTTATCTAGTTCTTCGTAAGTATACGTATTCATTAAATTCAAGGGGCGCATGGTACTATTATACTCACTATATTCCTTTTGAGCCCTACAACTTGTTCCTAGTAATAAAAACGTACTAATCCAAAAAATGAATATAATATTTTTCATGCTACTCTCGCCCTTCATATAATTTTTAATCGTTCCAAATACTTACCTATATTATACAACATTTGAACATTTTTATGTCTTTTTTTATAATTTAAAAACATGTAATAATAAATTAAACGTGTATATATACTAGAATCATTTAATAGTTGCTCATTTATAATGTGATAATACGCTAAAGAAGATTTTTATCTTAATTTTCTAATAAGTTCCAAGCACCCTTCTTTATTTTTAGGTATAATGACAAGTAGTGATCAAAGGAGGAATACTCAAAATGATGAAGATAATGATAGTTGAAGATGACGAAACAGTCAGAGAACTCGTCTCCGAATCCTTAGAAAAATGGGGATTTGAAACAATTGAAGTTAAAAATTTCAATCATGTTTTTGATATTTTTAAGCAAGAAGAACCTCATCTTGTTCTACTAGATATTAATTTACCTGTTTATGATGGATACTACTGGTGTCAGAAAATCAGAGAAGTTTCTAAAAGTCCGATAATTTTTATTTCAAGTCGAAACACTAATGTGGATTCTATTATGTCTATGAATATGGGGGGGGATGATTATGTTAACAAACCTTTTTCAATGGATATTTTGATAGCCAAAGTTAACGCACTTCTTAGAAGAACTTATGATTATTCAAAATCCGAAGGTAATTCTCTAGAACATAATCAATTAAAACTAAATATGGAGAATAGTACAATGATCATCCACGATGAGAGCGTCGAACTCAGTAAAAATGAATTCCAATTGTTAGTTATATTAATGAAAAATAACGGAAAAATAGTTAGCCGGGAAAAACTTCTACGTGCCCTTTGGGATGATGAACGCTTTGTTGATGATAATACACTGACAGTCAATATCAATCGACTACGAAAAAAAATTGAAGGAGCTGGGATTTCTAACTTTATTGAAACAAAAGTTGGACAAGGATACATAATCCCCTAAAAAATATGCCATTTATTAACTATTTACAAGATCAAATTCGCCTAATAATACTATGGATCAGTTTTATTGTCTTAACAGGTTTTATTTTGTGGTTAACACCAGAAGTTCATTTTAACTTATCCTCTCTAAGTTATATTTTTTTGATTGGGCTTGTTTTATTAATTTTTTATTTGAGTTTTGATTACAATAAAAAAAAGAGCTGGTGGCAACAATTAGAAATAGATGGTGAGCAAGCTGTGGATACGCCAACATTAAATGCTGCTTCCACTCAAGAAGAGCTCATTTATCAAGAGTATTTCAATGAAATAAACCGAGAGCACTTTTTATTATTAAATCAAGTGAAGCAACAAACGGAGGAACAAAAAGACTATATTGACAGTTGGGTTCATGAAATTAAAATCCCCTTAGCATCCCTTAATTTGATTGCTGAATCCTTAGAAGATGATATTTCAGAAAAAAGATCCAATCAATTAAGGAGTAATTTAAAAAGAATGGATGATTATGTTGAACAAGTTCTTTATTATTCCAGACTTGATTCTTTCTCAAAAGACTATTTAATCAATTCTCATTCATTAAAAAAACTAGTCCAATTGACAGTCAAACAATCTGCAGATTATTTTATTCAAAATAATCTACGCTTAACTCTTGTGGGTGACGATTATTCTGTTTTAACAGATGAGAAATGGCTTCAATTTATTTTAAATCAACTCATTAATAATGCTATTAAATATACTCCTCACGGTGGAGAAATAACCCTTACTTTTTCTAAAAATGAACGGGGTATTTGGCTAACTATTTCAGATAACGGCATCGGTATCCCAAATGAGGATTTACAGCGGATTTTTGATAAAGGATTCACTGGAAAAAATGGTCGGAATGAAGAGGCTAAATCTACTGGCTTAGGTCTTTATTTGGCTAAATCCTTAGCTGAAAAATTAGGGCATCATCTCTATGTTGAGTCTTACGTGGGTAAAGGTACCTCTTTTAAACTATTATTTCCTCATCTTAGTTATTACGCAGACAAAGAGGAAGAATTTATGCTTTAAAAAAAGTTGATTTAACTACTATTAAAATCAAAAAAAAATAAAGAGATTGTCCTTTTGGATCAACCTCTTTATTTTTTTTGACAGTTATGAGACAGAAAGAGGTTACACATCTATTTCTAATGCCCCGCTCCGTAAATATTAACAATAATCGTCCCTGAAATAATTAAAACAAGCCCCACTATCGTCATTAAATTAATTGGCTCTTTCCATACTATAACTGAAAATAGTGTAATTAAAATAATCCCAATGGCTCCCCAAATTGCGTACGCAACAGCTATTGGGATTGTTTTGAATGATAAAGATAAAAAATAAAATGAGATGACATAAGCTATAACAGTGTACACAGTCGGTAATAATTTAGTAAATCCATCTGTTGCTTTTAAGAGATTGGTTCCGACAACTTCTCCTAAAATAGCAACCAATAAAAATAAATAACCTTTCATAATTTGATTTCCTTTCAAAGTAAATTCAGCTTATTCTATCATATTATAAGAGTTAGCACAGATATTTTAATATCACTTGAACTCCGGATTTGGTAGCTGTACAATAATCATATTAGGAGGAGAGACAATGAAAAAAATTAACGCTATTATTTTATTGAGTTTTTTCACTTTACTCGCAATTCCCACTGCATTCCAAGCTGAAACGACTAAACAGAAAAAATTTTCAGAATCAGAATCAACAGAAATCATTTACGCTTTAACTAAAGGTGGTAAAAGTTTAGAGCCAGCTGATTTTATTCCCGCAATTGAACAAGAACATCAAATTAAAATCAAAGACATTTCATTCTCTAAAAATCATCGTGCTAATACTATGACAAGTGGTATCTTAAAAACAGAGTTAACTTTCACAACAACTTCAGGTGAGTCTTATCAAGAAAAGTTACCTTATCTGATTGAAAAAGAAAAGGCGACTATTTCTATTGAAGATATTGCTTATAGCACTCGTAGTAATCAATTATCATTTAAAACATCCAATCGATCTGCTGACGTTTATATGCTTTCTGATGGTAAAATTTATACTTGTCCAACTGATAATAACGGGTTTTTTAAAGGAAAATATAATCCTCACGAACTGCCAAAATCAGTTAAATTAATTTCTTTTGATGAGGATGGAAACTATAGTGACGAATATATTCTAACTTTAAAAACTGAAAACGTGGAACAAAAAACATTAAAACATACGGCTGTTTCCTACAATAAAACAAAGCATAATCAACAATCTTTGGATGTCATCGGAGAACACCGAAGTAAACGAACTACCATTAGTTTGATCACTGTCGTTCTTTTATTTATCATTTTTCTATCTTCAAAACAATATTTTTCTGCTAAAAGACAAAATTAATTATTAAAAGCTAGAGGGTGAGTAAGCCTCTAGCTTTTTTGATAGTTTAATTAAGTAAAAATTAGTTCTCTTTATTTTCCGTAGTAACGTTCTGCATCTAAACATTTTTGCCAAATAACGACTTCTTTTTTTTCTAGTGATTGTTTGACATCAATGATTCGTTGATTACTACTTCCTCTAAATTGAAGGGTTAAATCACGACGCGTTAATTCAAATCTGCCATCGACCAATACATCAATCTTAGAAAGTAATTCTAACTTATCCTCTGTATCTAACAATAATTCTTCAAATGTATAACCTGACCAAGACCAAATATCCTTTGAATTACCAAACTGTTTTCTAAATCGATTCACTAATTGTAAACAAACCTGTGTATTTAAAAAAGGTTCTCCACCTAAAAGAGTTAATCCTTGAACGTAATCTTGACTTAAATCAGACATTATTTGATTTTCTAATTCCGGTGTATATGGTTTTCCGTATTTAAAATTTTGGATAGCTTTATTAAAGCAACCTTTACAAGCAAACAGGCAACCACTCACATAAATACTACATCTAACACCCTCACCATCTACAAACATGAATGGCTTATAATCAGCAATATAACCTTTACTCCATTTGTCTGCAGTCCATTCTTTGGGTTTAGGATTTTTCATTTTGTCATCTCCCTAAAATAAAGAGAAAGAACTTTAATCCGTTCTTTCTCTAAATCATTATTTCATATGTTTAACACGTGACGATATCTCTTTATGACGTCCATGCACCATTGGACGAGCTTGTGGATTACCTAAATAGCCACACGTTCTTTTTACAACATCACATGTTTTTGGATCTTTGTTACCACACTGCGGACACTCAAAACCACGTTCTGTTGGATTAAAATCTCCTTCGAAATCACAGTCATAACAGTGATCAATCGGTGTATTAGTTCCTAAATAACCAATTTTATCATATGAATAATCCCAAACAGACTCTAATGCTTTTCTATTTTGTTGTAAAACTGGGTACTCACAGTAATGAATAAAGCCGCCAGAACAGTACTCTGGATAGTCTTTTTCAAAATCTAATTTTTCAAACGGCGTTGGATTTTTTCTTACATCATAATGAAAACTGTTCGTATAGTAGTCTTTATCTGTAATGTCCTCAATCTCACCGAATTTTTCACGATCTAAACGACAAAAACGGTCAGTCAAGCTTTCACTTGGTGTTGAATACACACTAAAATGATACCCGAATTCATTGCCCCAATCATCCGTATGTTCTTTAAGCGAGCGAAGAATGTTTAGGGTAAACTCTTTTGCTTCACTATTTGTTTCCCACTCTCCACCATAAAAACTGGCAGCCACTTCATAAAGTCCAATGTATCCCATTGAGACAGTTGCTCGTTTATTCTTAAACAATTCATCCACAGAATCAGTTTTTTGTAATTTTTCACCAAAAGCGCCATGCATGTAAAGAATAGGTGCATTAGCTGGCGTTGCTTCTTTACAGCGATTAATTCTAAAAACTAACGCATCTTTAAGAATGTTTAATCGCTCTTCAAGAAGTGACCAGAATTTATCTTTATTCCCAGCAGATTCTAAAGCGATTCTTGGTAGATTAAGCGTCACGACCCCTAAATTCATACGCCCTGCATTAACTTCTGTCCCATTTTCATCTTTCCATCCTTGTAAGAAAGAGCGACAACCCATTGGTACTTTAAAGCTACCTGTTAATTCAACAATTTTGTCATAGTTTAAGATATCGGGGTACATTCTCTTAGTAGCACACTCTAAAGCAAGTTCTTTGATATCGTAATTTGGATCTGATGGTTGACGGTTAACCCCTTCTCTGACTGTAAAAATCAATTTCGGGAAAATTGCTGTACGGTGCTCTTCTCCTAAACCTTTGATACGATTCAAGAAAATAGCTCGTTGAATTTCACGTTCAAACCAGTTAGTTCCTAAACCAAATCCTAAAGATGTAAAAGGTGTTTGTCCATTAGAAGTAAAGAGTGTGTTAATTTCATATTCCAAACTTTGCATAGCATCATAAATATCTTTTTGTGTTTTTGATTTTGCATATTCATCATGACGACTAGTATCTTCAATCCAATTTTTAGCATCTTCTAAATGTTTATCATAATTTTTTTCAGCAAAAGGCGCTAAAAATTCATCAATTCTATCAGCTGAACAGCCACCATATTGACTTGAAGCCACATTAGCAATGATTTGAGAAATTTGAGCAGTTGCCGTTTGGATTGATTTTGGTGCTTCCACTTCGGCATTTCCAATTTTAAAGCCATTATTTAGCATGCCTTTAAAATCAATTAAACAACAGTTAGTCATTGGTGAATATGGATGATAGTCTAAATCATGATAATGAATGTCTCCCTTTTGATGGGCATTTGCCACATGAGAAGGTAACAATTTTAAGCCAATTGATTTCCCAACAATACCTGCTGTTAAATCTCTTTGTGTATTAAAGACATCACTATCTTTATTGGCATTTTCATTAATCAATTGACTATCTTTATTTAATAATTTGCCAATTGTAAAATTAATATCTGTTGCGCGAGTTCTCTCAAAATCACGACTTGTTCGATAGTTTATATATTCTTTAGCTAAATCATATTCGCAGTTATCTAATAAAATATGTTCCACAATATTTTGAATTTCATAAATTTTAACATTATTATTGAATCGTTGACTAATTTCTTCAATGACCAAACCAACTAACTCTTGAATTCGTTCTTCAGAATGAACTTCAATCGTACCATTTATCTTTTCTTCTGCTTTTAACAACGCATTTGTGATTTTAGTTTCATTAAATTCAACACTACGACCGTCTCTTTTCACTACTTTAACTTTGTTCAAACCAGAACTATCTATGAGTGTTTTTTCGTTGATTTCTATCATTGATATCTATCCCCTTTATTTCGATTTCTAATATATAATAGCTTAGTTTTTTTAATAATTCAACTACATATAGTGTTAATTATTTTTAATAAAACTATTGACAACTATATATAGTGATGCCTAAACGCTTTCTTTTATTGTTTTTTTGAATTTTTTTTATTAAACATCGGTTTTATTAAAATGTTTTATTTTTCACTTTTAAGTTTTCATAAAAAGTTATTTTTATTTTTTTGATGTTTTTTTCACATT
>CAUQFM010000116.1:0-6877 GCA_963517295.1 uncultured Vagococcus sp. | reverse complement strand
CTTCAATGTTGGCACAAGCTAATGCAATGCCACAAAGTGTTCTTTCTTTATTACAGTAATTAATTTTTTAAGCCGACTGAAATACTTGGTCGGCTTTTATTTAACTAAGATAGTTTAAATAAAGGGAAGTGAAAATTATGCTTAATATTAATCATGTAAATTGGTTAAGTGCTCATAATAATGTGGAAAAAGTTGAAAGTATTGCACCAGTAGAAAAAGTTTCAACAGATTTGGAAACAAATACACAAAATGAAAAATTTAGAGAGCCTGAAGGAAATGAGTATTTTTCTAATGGTCTTTCAGATTATAAAAAAGAGCAATTACAGAAAATAATTGAAGAATCCAATCGTCAACTGAATGGTAAAGACGTTAAAATGGAATTCAAAATCCACGAAACAACGCATAAGACCATGATTACTTTAGTTGATACAGAAACAGATGAAATTGTTAAAGAGATTCCCTCTGAAAAAATGTTAGATTCAATTGCTAATATTTGGAAGATGGTTGGAATAATAGTGAATAAGGAAGGATGATACTATGCCAGCAGTAACAAGTCCAACAGGAATAAGCTCTACATTAGGAAGTTATTCAGGAATTGGTTCAGAACAAATTGATCAAATGATTGAGGCGGAATCTACTCCTCTTTTAAGAATGAATAATCAAAAATCTTTAATACTTGAGCAACAAAACGCATGGAAAGATGTTAGAATGAGAATGAATTCCTTATTCAAAACAATCGAAACGCTACAAAAAAATGAAACATGGAATTCTAAGGTGACAACAAGTTCAAAACCTGATAAAGTAACTATCTCAGGTAGCGATAAAGCAATGGAAGATTCATTTGATATTACCGTGCAACAAATTGCTACTTCTACTCGTGAAGTATCTGGCGATATTGACAAAATGGAAGGCAAGACTATTTATGATGGTTTAGGTACTTCTGGTAATTTAGAATTAGATTCTAAAAATCCTGATGGTGAAAAAGTAACCATTGAAATTAATGAAAATGATAGCCTAAAAGACATCACTAATAAAATTAATAGTGAATCAAAAGAAACTGGTGTTAAAGCAACGATTGTTGATAATCATTTAGTTTTTAGTAATGTTGAAACGGGTGCAACAGATTTTAATGTTGGTGGAGATCAAGCGTTATTAGGTGATCTTGGAATGGATAAAAATTCTGCAACCAATGCACCAACGTATAGTAAAGGGATTAATTCTAAATTTACGATTGATGGGATGGAAGTCGAACGAACATCTAATGACGTTAGTGATGTTGTGGAAGGCGTAACAATTCATTTACATGGGAAAACTGAAGAAAATGTGACAGTTGGTTTAAAAAGAGATTTAGATAAACCAGTGGAAGCAGTTAATGCATTTGTGGAACAATACAATGGTTTAATGGATTTTCTGAATGAAAAAATGGATATTGGTGACCCGAGCAAAAAAGATAATAAACCAGGACCATTAGCAGGAGATAATACAGCATCTAGACTTCAATCTAGTTTAAAGATGTTAGCAACTGGTCTTCCAGATCAAAACCCTCATACTACGTTCAAATTCCCATCAGAAGTTGGGATTTCTGTAGATAAAAATGGAGTTCTTTCTTTAGATGAAGAGAAATTCAAAGAATTACTAAAAGAAGATCCACAAAACGTTCAAAACTTTTTCTATTATGCTGAAAAAACATTAGTTGAGAAAAAGGACGAATTCGGTAATGTTATTAAAGATGAAGATGGCAATGCTATCATGGACTTTGATAAAAAAGAATTCGGTTATACCGTAAAATTAAATGAATTAATGAACTCTTACTTAAAAGATCAAGCAGGTCAAAAGAGTGTTTATACTACTAAAAAAGAATCTTATGAGAAGAGTCTTAAAGATTTAGATGATCGAATTGATCAATTTACTAAAAAAATAGATAAAAAACGTGATTACTATGTTAGAACATTTACTAGATTGGATCAAGTTATGATGCAAGCTGAACAACAAATGGCGACTCTAATTACGCAATTAGATTCATTTGGATCAGGAAAATAACCACGTAAGGAGTGTGTAACTTTTTTGGCTGAACTTACAGATAAACCAGGGACTTTAATAAAAAAAATGCTCGATAATCTTTCTCAATGGGATGAAACACAAGATATAGAAGAAGCAACGGAAATTCTAAATAAAAATACGGAATTGATGGAAGTTTATCAAAGTTTACCTTTAACAAATTTAAAAGAGCAAGATAAAAGTAATTTAAAGATTTTATTTACTGATTTGAAAAAATTAATGGCCCACCTAGACAATGAAAAAGTTATGTTGTTTGATAAAATGACGCAATTAAATCAATCAGATAAAATTGCTAGTCAGTATATTAAACAATATTCAGAGTCTTTCTTTATTGATAAAGATTTTTAGTAATAATTAAGGAGTATATTATGACATATAATAACAAAGGAAATTCAGCTTACGTAAATAATCAAATTTTAACGGCTTCACCAAAAAAACTGATTGAAATACTTTATGAGGCTGGAATTAAGCATTCAAAAATAGCAATTCATCATTTAGATAATGGTAATTTACAAGAAATTAATACGCAATTATTAAAAGTTCAAGATATTGTTTTAGAATTAAAATATGCAGTTGCACCGACAACAGAAAGTGATGTCCCTGATCAGTTAATCTCACTTTATGACTTTATGTATAACCAATTATTATTAGCGAATACTGAAAAAAATAAAGAGCGAGTGGAGCTTGTTAAGAAAATGTTAGAGGAACTATTAGAAACTTGGGTGGCCCTATAGGATTATTATTTATGAAAAAAATAGCTAAAATTTTTATTATCTTGGTTATCTCAGTTGCTGGTTTTTTTGGGACAAAAAGAATTATGTCTATGGCAATTGAAAATGCTAAAGTATCAAAAGAAACAAGTTACATATACTTAAAACGTAAGACTAATTTGTTGGTTGGTACAGGCGATAATTTGAGTGCAGAGACTGATAGCACAGATAATTATCGCTTGCCAGTCCCTTTAGCTAATCAACTAGATGAACCATCATTAGAAAACGGATGTGAAGTGACTGCTTTAAGCATGTTGTTAAACTACTATTCTTATAACTACAATAAAAATACACTTCAAGAAAAAATAAACAAAGAACCCTATCAAGACGAGCAAAACTATTTTGGGGATCCTGACATCGGTTTTGTTGGGGATGCTTCCGGAAAAACACCTGGATCAGGTGTTAATGTAGGTCCTGTTTATGAATTAGCTACACAACTAGTAAAATCGCCTTATGAAGTAGTTAATAGTACTGGAATATCTTTGAATGATTTACTTGGAAAAGTTCGTGACGGGCATCCAGTTTGGGTCATAACAACCATTGATTATCAAGTACCAATGGAAAATGACTTTGTAGATTGGCCGACTAGAAACGGAATGAAGCAATTTTCGATTAAACATCATGCAGCAGTTATTACAGGTTTTAATCATGAGGAAGTCTTTCTGAATGATCCTTATGGGAAAGAAGTAACTGTTAAAAAGAATAGCTTTGAACAAATTTACATTAAAACTGGTCAGCAGAGTTTATATATTCAATAGTCAAAGCCATTAATTAATGCTTGACTATTTTTTTGGTATTAACTTACAATAAAGGCAATATGAGTAGGGAGGTTATACCATGTATTGGATTTGGGTATTATTGATTGGAGCTATTATAGGTGCTGTAGCAGGAAGTTTAACTGGTGGTAAAAATCCAAAGGGCTGTGTGTTTAATATTATTGCAGGTTTAGTTGGATCTAGTGTTGGTCAGAAGTTATTTGGTAGTGACTGGGGCGGACATCTTGCAGGAATGGCGATTGTACCCTCTATTTTGGGCGCGGTTATTGTTATTGCAGTTGTTTCACTTTTTACAAGAAAGTAAGAGGGATCATCTCGATGATCTTTTTTTTTATGTTAAAATGGTAAAAAGAAGGTGAAACGAATGAGGAAGGTATGGATAGAAAAAGAGCAAAAAATAGAAATTGTATACGCGGAATCTTTGAATAGGTTAGTGTTTCAAGGTTTTTTTGATCATTTAAATCAGCAGGCTAGTGTGTTGTTTATATGTACGCAACCTTTTTATGAATATTTTTATGAAAAATTCTCTACTCTTTTTAATTCAGATAAGCAATTTCATTGGTATATTTGCCCAAATAATAAAAAAACACAACAAACTGATACTTATAATAAGATACTAGATTTTATAGAAGACATTAACTTACCTAGTGATGCTTTGATTTTAGGTGGAGGAAAAGATGAAATTTATCATGTTTGTGGACAATTAGTAAACAATTCGTTGTATCTATCAACATTTACCTATTTACCAACGACAATGTCAGGGTTTGTTGATGCCTTAATAGGTGAAACTTATCTTTTAAATGAAAAAGCAATTCCAGTTGTAAAACAATATGTTTTGCCAGATGTTTTGGTTTACGATACAATGTTGAGTGAGTTAGAAAAACCTCAATTATGGGCAACCTCTTTTTATTCTTTAGTGAATTTAGCTGTGACCAAAAACGCTGAGTTACTAAGGCAGTTAAATCAAGCTTCGCAATCGGTTAATTATGAAAATTTTTCACCTTATATTGAATCAATTATCGAGACGGTTGGAAATAAAAAAGAAGAGGATTATTTAATGCCATTTGGAATATCTTTTACCAAGGCATTTTATAATTTAAGCGAAGCTCATTATTTAAATATGTCTCAAAAGCAATATATTGGCTTTTTAATTCATCTTTTATGGAGTAAAAAAGTGAGCGGATTTAGTTTTGAGTATGAGAAATTTTATTGTTGGTTTGAACAAATTGTCGCTCAAGATTTAGCACTGCCAGAACAAATGTTATCCTCTGATTTAGCTGAGAGTATTATCACTGAACTGGATAGACAGCAAAAAGTCACTTATATAAAAGAAATTGGTTCTCTTGGAATTAGAAACCCACCTCTAATTGAGGAAATGTATGAAGTAATAGAAGAATATCGAACTATAAAAAAGAACAGTTGAGGGAATAATTATGTCTAATAGTAAAGAAATGTTACAAGCGTTATCAAATGGAGATTTAATAGCAGCAAAATTAGCTTTTGAAAAAGCCCAAATTGAAGATTTAGCAGAAGAAAGATTACAGCTAGCTGATAATTTATTTCAACTTGGATTTGTGGAAGAGTCAGAAGCTTTATATGTTAAATTATTTGAAGAATTTCCAGAAGAAGAAACATTTAAAATATCATTAGCTGAAATTGCTATTGAGAATGATGATTTGGATAAAGCTTTTAGTTATTTAGAATCAATTGAAGAAACAAGTGATTTATATGCTCAAAGCTTGATTACACAAGCTGATATTTATCAAATGTTAAATATTCCAGAAGTAAGTGAAAGTAAATTAAATCAAGCTAAAAAATTATTACCAAATGAACCGTTGTTAGATTTGTCATTGGCAGAGTTATATTTTTCAAATGAAGATTACATTAAAGCGATTAAAGCATATGAAAAATTAAAAAAAATATTATCTGTTGAAGAATCACCGATTAATCTTTCTGAGCGAATTGGTGTTTCTTTATCCAGAATTGGTGATTTTGAACAAGCAGTTACTTATCTAGAAGAAGCGATTGAAGTAGAGGAAACTGTGGAACGTGTATTCCAGTTGGCTTTAACATATTATCAGTTAGAAGAAAATGAGCGAGCGATTGATTTATTGACTCAAGTTAAATTGATGGATGCAGATTTTAATCAAGTATACTATCCTTTAGCTCAAATTTTATTTGATGAAGGCCGTCATGAAGAAACGATTGAAACAATTGAAGCAGGTATTTCTCAAAATCCATACGAAACTGCTTTGTATCATCTTGCTTCTGAAACGTCTTATCAATTAGGTAATAAAGAGCAAGCTAAACAATATTTAGAGGAAGTTATTTCGTTAGAAATTGAAGCAGATATCTCTAAAATGAGATTGGCAGAGTTGTTGTTAAAGGAAAATGATTTTGATGAAGTCATTGAATTAATTAAGACACTAGAAGTTAAAGAACAATCTTTTGCTGAGTGGATTTTGGCTCAAGCGTATAATGGCTTAGAAGATTTTTCTAAGGCAAGTGAACATTATGAAGCAGCTAAAGGCACTTTACTAGATGATCCTGAATTCATTAAAGACTATGCTTTATTCTTGAGAGAAGAAGGAAATACGGAAGAATCAAGCCGCTTGCTAAAATTATATATAACAATGGAACCAGGAGATCTTGAAATTGCCTCTTTAATTGAAAACGAAGGGTGGTAAAATGATGATTGAACTAGCAAGTAAGAAAAAATTTGTTAACTGGTTAATTCAATCTGTGTCTTTGAAGAAAAGAGAGTCTTATTGGATTCTGAATTACCTTTTAAATCATGAGTTTTTATTAGATCGAGTGATTTTTGTGGAAGATGTTTTATCCACACCAAGAGGTTTATTAATAACAGATCAAACGATTGAAGGAACTGGATTAGAGATGGTGAATCAAAGCGTTTTATTTAGTGATCCGAATCAAATATTTCATGATATTCGAATGAATAGAAAATTACCTTTATTCGTAGGTATTTCTTTTAAGGGGATGTATTCTTCTAATTATTACTTGTCAATTATTGAAGAGAATCCTTATCAATCATTAGATCCAGCGTTGGAAAAGGAAATTTCAAAGGAAATCGAACTTTTTTTAAAAGAGGAAGAAGCTAATTTTCAACTACAAGAGCTGCTAAAAAAAATAAATAAAGCTCTTGAAGAAAATGATGAACAAGCATTTTTGAACTATTCAAAAAAATATTCAGAATTAAAAAAATAAGCGATCACTCACAAAATTATTTTTTGTGAGTGTCGCTTATTTTTTATG
>CAUQFM010000115.1:0-6929 GCA_963517295.1 uncultured Vagococcus sp. | reverse complement strand
GACAACGAAACTGTCAAAGAACAAATGAAACAAATATTTTAATTAGAGTGGATAATAAATCGATTTGCTCTGAGTAACTGGAAAAACTTTTAAACTCAAAATAAAGACGAGGATGACTAAAAAAGTCACTCTCGTCTTTATTTTTATGGATACTATTTAATTATTTATAAATCGCCCAATATCTAAGAGCCTCTTTCTGTATTTCTTCTTCTTTAAAAGTTTTCCCTGTATGTTCTTTTTCATCTGTGTCACTTGGATTGTTCAACCAAAAAGTATTTGTTTTTCTATCATATCCTGAAATTACCATGATATGTCCTACTTTTGTGAAATACCCTGGTTTTACAGAAACGACGATAGGATGACCTTTCTCTAAATGTTTTTTGGCTAACTCTATCTGATCATCTAAATCTTCAAATTCATACTTTTTAGCCACTGCAAAATCATTAAATATTTGCCACACTGTCCCTTCATTGGCATCATAGTAACGATTACCTGACCACTTCAACACATCTAACGGAGTTTCTTCTTTTTTATCCAAATAAGTACTAACCATTGCTAAGGTGGTGATTGCACAGCCATTAATTTCCATAGTATTATTGAGTGGGTCACTCCCCTCTTCTCCGTAAAACTCATTCTTCCACTTTTTATCGGTTTGCAAAATCAAAGGAATAGGCATCCGATTTTTAAATTCATTCTTGCTGATTTTCTCATTCATTTTTTCAACATAAGGTTTTTTTGCTTCTTTGTCTATTGCAGCTTGTTTTTTTGCTTCTTGCTTTCTAACAATATCAGCTTCTTTTGCTCTTTCATTGGCAAAAACGCGATTGATATAAATAGAAAAAAATAACGTAATAATAGCTAATATGCTCATAACTAATAATAAAATAGAATGCTTCTTTTTCAGAAAGCATACACCTCCTATTTTGATTCTTATTTATATTATGCCATAGATTATTAAAATAAAATAGATTCTCTCTTTTCTCTCCTTAAACATTAATAAAAGGGGCGATAAAAAAAGTTATTAACACCAAAAATCTGAGAAGCAATCTTTAGTATTAATAACAAGTTTATTTTTCGATACCAAATGAAAAAATAGCAATCGCGCCATATCCAGTATGACTAGAGATCGTTGGTCCCATTGGTAATAGTTCTACTGCTTTAACTGGTATTGTTTCTTCAATTAAGCGTTTAGTGTACTCTCCAGCTTCTAAATCACCTGCGTAAGCAACTAGTATTGTTTGATCTTCACTAGAAATTATCGTCCGTTTAGTTTCTGAAACAATTTTTTCTATTGATTTTTTACGCCCTCTTGTTTTACCAACATTTACTAATTTTCCTGTTGTATCTATATTGATAATAGGTTTAATTTTTACTAAACTTCCGATCGCAGCTGATGTTTTAGAAATTCTACCTCCACGTTCCAAATGGTTTAAGTCATTAACAGTTACCCACGAGTGAACTCGGTTAATATTCTCATCTAACCACTCTAAAACTTCTTCTAAACTCTTTCCTGCATTTCTTTGCTTGATAACCTCTTTAACTAATAATCCTTCTGCTAGTGACGCTGCTTTTGAATCAACAATTGTCACAGAAACTGAATCATTGTCTTCTTCTAGAAGTCGCAAAGCAGAATAAGCATTTCTTTGTGAGCCACTTAATTCAGAAGAAAAGGCTACATACAACAACGGTTTATCTGCATTAATATAGTGACTAAAGGCTTCAGAATATGTGCCAATATTAATTTGTGAGGTACTTGGCATTTCTTCAGCTTTTAATTGCTCCATAAACCAGTTATAATCAAATTTTTTCCCTAAGTCGTCGATATATTCTTTATGATTTAAATTAATAATCATACTAACTAGTTGAACATTATTCTGTTTCAAATAGTCAAAAGGCAAGTCACAACACGAATCGACTAATAAATCAAATTTTTCTGTCATTTTACAACCTCCTCTACACATCTTACTACCTTTTAGTAAAAAAAAGAAGAAGTTTTTTAACTCCCCCTTTTTTATGTTTATTAAATTTGTGCCCAAACACTTTCTAAGACGTTTGTTTGTGTTCTATCTGGACCTACTGAAAATGTTGAAATTCTAACTCCTACTAGTTCAGAAACACGATGAACATAGTTTCTAGCATTTTCTGGCAATTCAGCTAATGTTTTACAACCTGTAATATCTTCAGTCCAACCAGGTAATTCTTCATAGACTGGTTTACAACGAGATAATTCTTTTAAGCTTGCTGGGTAGTGGTAGATTTCTTCACCATCTAACTCATATGCTGTACAGATTTTAACTGTTGGTAATCCTGACAATACATCGATTGAATTTAATGATAAGTTTGTAATTCCAGATACTCGTTTTGAGTGACGCATCACAACTGTATCAAACCAACCCACACGACGTGGACGGCCAGTTGTTGTTCCGTATTCACGACCAACTTCACGAATTTGTTGACCTGTTTCATCAAATAATTCAGTTGGAAATGGGCCATCCCCTACACGTGATGTATAAGCTTTACAAACACCCACAACACGATTGATCTTAGAAGGACCAACACCACTACCAATGGTTACTCCACCAGCTACTGGATTAGATGAAGTTACAAAAGGATATGTTCCTTGATCAATATCAAGCATCACGCCTTGTGCTCCTTCAAATAACACACGTCGACCGTCATCTAATGCATCATTCAAGATAACTGAAGTATCTGTTACATATTTTTTGATTTCTTGACCGTATTGGTAATATTCTTCAAAGATATCATCAAACTCTAAGCTTTCTGAATCAAACATTTTAACAAATTGACGGTTTTTTTCTTCTAAGTTAATTTTTAATTGTTCTGCAAAAATTTCTTTATCTAATAAATCAGCAATACGAATCCCAACACGAGCTGCTTTATCCATATAAGCAGGCCCAATTCCTTTAATCGTTGTCCCAATCTTATTTTCACCTTTAGAATCTTCTTGTAACTGATCCAGCTTAATATGGTAAGGTAAAATGACATGGGCACGATCTGAAATTCTTAAGTTTTCAGTATTGATGTTATGATCTGCTAAGTACTGTAATTCTTTGGTAATTGATTTAGGGTTAATAACAACACCATTTCCAATCACACTAATTTTGTCTTTATAAAAAATACCTGATGGAATTAAATGCAGTTTATATGTCGTTCCATCAAATTGAATAGTATGACCTGCGTTGTCTCCACCTTGATAACGTGCAATGACTTCAGCATTTTCACTTAAAAAGTCGGTAATCTTTCCTTTTCCTTCGTCGCCCCACTGAGTTCCTACTACTACAACTGATGACATCTAAACACTCCATTCTTATTTTCAATAATACTTAACTATTCTAGCAAAACAGAACTTATATTACAATAAAATCGAACGTTATTTTTTATAATTTTATAAAAATATATAAAATCCGAACATTAAAACTCTTCTCTTGGAGATAGTGAAGAAAATTTATTATATTCTTTAATAAATAAAAGTTCGACTGTTCCCCGAGCACCACTCCTGTTTTTTTCAATGATAACTTCTATTACGTTATTTGTTTCTGGTGGTTCTTCATCTTCACCATCTTCACTTCGGTAATAATCATCACGGTAAAGAAATGCCACAATATCCGCATCTTGCTCGATTGATCCAGATTCACGGATATCACTTAGTACTGGTCGTTTATCTTGACGTTGTTCTACCCCACGCGAAAGCTGAGATAACGCAATAACCGGTACATGTAACTCTTTAGCTAGTTTTTTTAACTGTCTCGAAATTTCAGATACTTCTTGTTGCCTATTTTCTCGCCCTGTTCCTTCTATTAACTGAAGGTAATCAATTAATATTAGGCCTAGATCACCTTGCTCTTGTGCTAATTTACGACACTTTGCACGAATTTCAGATATTTTAATACCTGGAGTATCATCAATAAAAATATTAGCCTTAGAAAGACTTCCCATAGCTACAATGATATTATCCCATTCTTCATCTGATAATTGACCTGTTTTTAAGTGACTGGCTTCTACCAAGCCTTCCGAACACAACATCCGGTTAACTAACGATTCTGCACTCATTTCTAAACTAAAGATAGCAACCGATTCATCTGTCTTAGTTCCTACATTTTGAGCAATATTCAGTGCAAACGCTGTCTTTCCTACAGCTGGTCTTGCTGCTAAAATAATTAGCTCTTCTGCTTGTAAACCAGCCGTCATTTTATCTAAAGCGTGGTATCCCGTAGGAAGTCCTGTAATCGCTTCACCTTGTTGTGAAAGTTTTTCGATTTGATTAATCGAATCTCCTAACACATCTGCTATTGCTAAAAAGCCACTTCGATTTCTTTTTTCTGATACTTCTAAGATTTTTCTTTCCGCATCATCTAAAATACTTTCAACATCTTCATCTTGCTCAAAACCACTAGTAACAATGTCAGTAGCTGTTTGGATCAAATTTCTTAATAAAGATTTTTGTTCAACTATTTTTGCGTAGTAACCTACATTGGCTGCTGTTGGCACACTTAAGGTTAATTCTGATAAATAGCTCACGCCACCAATATCTTCAATCATATTTTTCTGTTCTAGTTGCTCTTTAACTGTAATAGCATCTATCGCTTCATTACGGTTATTCAAATCAATCATAATTTGGAAAATTGTTTGGTGTCCACGACGATAAAAATCTTTTGCTTCAATGTATTCCATCGCTTCAACGATTGAATCTGCATCTAAGAAGACTGATCCCAAAACAGCTTGTTCAGCTTCGACACTTTGTGGTGGTATTCTATCTTGTTGGATAAGTTCCATGTTTGTTTTTCCCCTACCCTTATTTTTTATTCAGTAATCACATGGACACGTAACTTCGCAGTTACTTTTTTATGCAATTTAGTTGGTACATTCGTATATCCTAATGCTTTAATAGGTTGTTTTAAATCCATTTTACGTTTATCTATTTTGATACCATGTTGTTTTTCTAGTGCAGATGCAATTTGTTTTGAAGGAATTGAACCAAATAAGCGGCTATCTTCACCTGCTTTTGATTTAATAATCACTTCAAATTCTTCAGCTTCGATAATATTTTTCAATTTTTCTGCATCTTCTAAAACTTCTGCATCTTCTTTTTCTTTTGCATTAGTTTTACCTTTTAATTCACTCATTGCTTGTGCTGTTGCTTCAACTGCTAAACCTTTTTTTAATAAAAAGTTTTGCGCGTATCCTACAGCCACATCTTTGATTTCACCTTTTTTGCCTTTTCCGTTAACATCTTGTAAAAATATAACTTTCATATAAGAAACACTCCTTATCTACTTTAAAATTTAAGTCTGTACTCTACCATTTTAACATAATATTAATGTTTCATAAAACAATTATTATTGAAATGTTTCACGTGAAACAAAAAAAGACATCCATTTAGAATGAATGTCCTCTAAAAATTATTGTTCTTCACCAACGAATGGTAATAGTCCCATAATTCTTGCGCGTTTAATTGCGATAGTTAATTTTCTTTGATGTTTAGCACAAGTACCAGTCACACGACGTGGTAAAATTTTACCTCTTTCAGAGATAAATCTTGCTAATAAATCAACATCTTTATAATCGATATTATCGATATGGTTAGCTGTAAAGTAACATACTTTACGACGTTTTTTTCCGCCTCTTCTTTGTTGAGCTGCCATTTTTTATGCCCCTCCTATTCTATTTTAGAATGGTAAATCATCATCCGATATATCAATTTGTGATGAGCTTCCAAAAGGATCACTATTATCACGATCAAAATTCGGCATTTCGTTTTTACCTGAAGATTGGCCAAATGATTGACTATTTTGTTTTTGAGCAAAATTATTAGAGTTGTTTCCTGTATCTTGATTGCCAAAGCCACCAGGTTGCTGCTGTCTTTGTTCAGATGCATTACGTGATTCTAATAATTGGAAATTATCGCATACTACTTCTGTAACATATACTTTTTGACCTTGTTGATTTTCGTAATTACGTGTTTGAATACGTCCAACCACACCTAGTAAAGTACCTTTTTTAGCGTAATTTGCTAGTGTTTCTGCTGGTTTTCTCCAAATAACACAATTAACAAAATCAGCTTCTCTATCGCCACTTTGATTTGTAAAGTTACGATTGACAGCTAAGTTAAAAGTTGCTACAGCTGATCCATTTGAAGTGAATCTCAATTCTGGGTCACGAGTAAGTCTTCCTACTAGTACAACGTTGTTAATCATTTGTCGATCTCCTCTCGTTCTTTAATGTTTCACGTGAAACATTTAATTAATTTTCTTCTTTAACAACCATGTGACGGATAATGTCAGCATTGATTTTAGCTAAACGGTCAAATTCATTAATTCCTGCAACATCAGTTGCTGAAACTTTAACGATATGGTAGATTCCTTCATGGAAATCTTGGATGTCGTATGCTAAGCGGCGTTTGCCCCATAACTTAGATTCCAATACCTCTGTACCGTTATCTTTTAAGATTGAATCAAAACGATTTACAAGAGCAGTCTTTTCTTCTTCATCAATGTTTGGACGAATTATGTACATGATTTCGTAGTTTGTAGCTTTATTCATTGATTTTTCACCTCCTTATGGACTAAAGGTTCCTAATTTAATAGGAACAAGGAGAGTAAATATTTCTATTTACTCACATCACAATATTTTACTATGTTTTACAAGTAAAATCAAGTTTTTTTATAATATTACTTTTTATTTTTTTACTTAGATATTCATAATATACGTAAATAGTTTAAATTTAGTTCAGAAATTTTGAAAAAATAAATAGTCACTAAATTTAAAATTTTGATTTAATAGGATTCTTATTATGACTATAAAAAAATGATGGTATACTAAATTTGAATAGGAATGAGGGATTTTATGAAAAAAATGCTATATCTTCTTATATATTTTTATATTACTAAACTGTTACCTTCTTTAGGCAC
>CAUQFM010000114.1:0-6948 GCA_963517295.1 uncultured Vagococcus sp. | reverse complement strand
AAATACTATACATGAATTGACAAAAAAGGTAAATGAGTAGTTTATATACTTTTTTTAGTTTACAACCTGGCCTATATTTCATTTTTTTACTTTGCTGCTTAGATAAATATTATGGAGGGGAAATATGCTAAATAATAAACTAGGGATTACTGATCAAGTAAAATTAGCAAAGCTGATGCTAAGAAATTATATGATTCAGGTGATATTCATACATTAGAGGTTGGTACGTATAAAGGCTTATCTGATATTCATAGTTACCTATTTTCAGATATTTATAATTCTGCAGGTAAAATTCGAACCGTTAATATTTCTAGAGGTAATTTTAGATTTTCTCCAGTTATGTACTTAGAGGCTTCGTTAAAGTTTATTGATCAAATGCCGCAACAAACAATTGAAGAGATTGTAGCAAAATATGTGGAAATGAAGGTAGCACATCCATTTAGAGAAGGTAACGGACGCAGCACTAGAATATAGTTAGATTTAATATTAAAAAAAGAAGTGAAAAAAGTTATTGATTGGAATTTAATCAATAAAGAATCCTATTTATCAGCTATGGAGCGTAGTCCGGTTAACGATTTGGAAATACGATATCTTCTTACTAATGCCCTGACTGAATCTATTGATAATCGAGAAATATATATGAAAGGTATCGATGTTAGTTATTATTATGAAGGATACAATGAGTACAATACAGAAGATTTTTGATTCTGTGGTATTGTAATTGTTAAGATATCATGTTAATCTTATAAGTACAAATAATAACGATAGAAACAAATAAAAGAATCAACTTATGTCGGCACATAAGTTGATTCTTTTATTATTTAATCCGAAAACTGACATGATAATTGGGTTTTTGTTATAACTATGTTATAATTATATAGAGATGAGGTGGATTTCATGCAAAAAGTAAAAGTTAGACGTATAGGGAATTCTCTTGGAGTAATTTTACCAAAGGACAGTGGGATTACAGTTGGGGAATCTTTAACGTATAAAAAAAATGGTAGTATTATTCAATTAGATTTATCAGAAGCACAAAAATCACACGATAGAAATCTAATTGAAAAAAGCTTTAAAGATTTTGAGGAAGGTAATACAGTAACTGAAAAAGAGATGATAAAAGAATTTGGAAAATATGGATGGGGTAATTAATAAATGGCAGATTATTCCGTTGAATATACTAAAAATTTCCAAAATAGCCTTAGGAATCATATTAGAGAATGGTCGGAAGAGTATTTTTTTTCTGACGAGAAAATTTCAAAATTTGTTCGTTCAATTTATAAATCTATCGAATTAACAACAATATTTCCTGAAATGCATGAAGAAATTTCAAGGGTTTATGGTTTTAATAAGCCTACTTATAGAATCTTGATTGGAAAAAATTATGCCATTTTTTACCGGATTGATAAAGAGCAAAATAAAATTTTAATTGGAAATCTTTATAATCAGAAACAGATGCAGCTAGATTTTTAACTATACAAATTAGATAACTTATCGACTACCAATAGCATGCGTGCTCTTGCTGTTGGTAGTTTTAACTTTCATAAAAATAATAGTTTTCCTGAAAGTTGAATATACTTGTTTGAAAAGTTCTAAATGGAATCTGCTCGACCTATCTATCAAGATATTATAGTTTTTAACTTTTCCGTAATCGACATCTAGGACAGTTGTTTTATAGTAACATAAACAATAGAGATTAATACCTAAGTATCAATCTCTATTGTTGTTATATTAAAATTAGTTTTCCTCAGTATACTTGATTAGGCGATTAATATGAATACCTAGATATGCAATTTCTTCGTTGGGTACATCAAATTCATAAACTTTTTTGATGTACTTTTTGGTTTTATCCGCAATCTCCATGGCATATGGATACAAAATGATCATTTGTTTGTATAAATCTTCCTCAGTATCTTGCAACAATTTTTCTGAATACAATCTCTCTACAAAAAATCTAACGTGGGTAATAAATCGAGTATAGTGGATGGACGACGTATCAATTTTAGTGTTGATAGAATACTTAACCACATTAACGATTGAACTGATCATTTTAGCATATTTGAAACCGTCTTGATTTTCCTCAGATCCAGATTGAGCATTAATCAAATGAAAAGCTATATTACTTGCTTCTTCTTTTGGTAGTTCAACGGAAAACCTATCATTTAATATAGACAATGAAATTGTTCCAATATCAAACTCTCTAGGATAATAATTTTTTATTTCCCAGTAAAGTTTATTAGATAAAACATGTCCTTGCTTTGCCCTTTCTACAGCAAAATGAATATGATCCGTTAGGGTTAAATAGAGATTACTATTTAATTTTTTTCCTAAAATCTTTTCAGCTTCATTTGTGATATCTCTTGTCACCTCAAAATAATCAAAAGGAATTTCTTCAATTAATTCTGTTACATGAGCAGTTTTAATATTCTTCTCTAAAAATATCTTGTCGACATTTCCATTATCAATAACATCACCTGGTTTTCTACCAAAGCCAATACCTTTACCCAAAGCAACCATCTCAACACCATCTTTTTCTACTAAGACAACACTAGAATTTAATACTTTTTTTATGGCAATCACTTGTAAACCTCCTTACTAGTTATTAAATAATTCTTCCCCATTTGTTTCAATTATTTTTTGATACCAATAAAAGGAATCTTTTTTGTAACGCTCATAAGTTCCTTTGCCTTCGTCGTCAACATCAACATAGATAAATCCATAACGTTTAGACATTTGAGAGGTTCCAGCACTTACTAAGTCGATTGGCCCCCAACTTGTATAAGCAATTAAATCTACACCTTCATCAATAGCTTCTTTCATTTGTTTAAAATGTTCTTTGAAGTAAGCAATACGGTATTCGTCATGAATCGCACCATCGTCAAATACATCAACAGCTCCCATACCATTTTCAACAATCATTAGTGGTAAGTTATAACGATCATATAATTCAATTAACGAAATTTTTAATCCTTTGGGATCAATTTGCCATCCCCAATCAGTTGATGATAAATAAGGGTTTTTAACACCTAATACTGTATTTCCAGGTGTTCTTTCTGCATTTGTATCTGCTGATTCTGCCATTGACATGTAATAGCTGAATGAAATGAAATCAACAGTATTTTCTTTTAAGATTTGAGCATCGTGTTCTTCAAACTTAATCGTGATACCACGGTTTGTTATATCTTTTAAAATCATTTTTGGGTATTCCCCCTTAACTTGTACATCAGCATAAAAGTTGTTTTCTAGGTTCTTTTTAAGAGTCAATTCCACATCAATTGGAGCACATGTTAACGGATAGGTCATTAATTTAGTTAGCATACACCCAACTTGACTATCGGGTATTTTTTCATGAGCTAATTTTGTCACAATAGCACTTGCGATAAACTGGTGGTGCAATGCTTGATAAATATTTTGCTCTAAGTCTTCTTCTTTAATTTTATCAGAAATAATTCCTGCTGTAGTGAATGGGTGTCTAAAAATACTATCAATTTCGTTGAAGGTTAACCAATATTTAACGTATTTTCCAAATCGTTCAATACATACATCAGAAAATCTAGTAAAATCATCAACAACTCTTCGATCAATCCAGCCGTTGTATTTAATACTCAAAGCTAGTGGCATTTCATAATGTGATAATGTAACAATAGGTTCAATATTAAGTCTTTTCATCTCTTTAAAGACTGATTCATAAAATTTAATTCCTTCTTCGTTTGGTTCTAGTTCTTCACCAGTTGGAAAAATTCTGGTCCAAGCAATTGATAATCTGAGTGTTTTAAAACCCATTTCAGTAAATAAAGCTAAATCCTCTTTATAGTGATGATAAAAATCAATTCCTCTTCTTTTTGGAAAAAAAGTATCTGTTTCATCAGCCATTGCTTCAGCAATACTTTCACTTGTAATAGTCATATGTGCGGAATAATCTTTGTTGTCTATATTAGGTTTATATGTTGCCATATCAGCTACGGATAAACCTTTACCACCAACATTCCAAGCTCCTTCTATTTGATTAGCAGCAACTGCGCCACCCCATAAAAAATTTTCTGGAAATTTTAGATTCGTCATATTTTTTTCTCCTATTCTTATTCTCTATTTGGCTTCTACATCTAATACAATATCATTATTAGTTACTTGATTAGCATCATTAAAAGGAACGATATTGAAATTTTCTTGGTTAGTAACTAAGAAAATAACTGTTGATTCTAGGCCTGCTGCTTTAATTTTATCTAAATCAAAGGTTAACAATTTATCCCCTTCATTAACTTTATCTCCAGTATTTACAAAAGTTTCAAAACCTTCACCTTCCATTTGTACTGTATCAATACCAACATGGAATAAAAGCTCAGCGCCATTATCTAATTTCATACCAATAGCATGTTTTGTATCAAAAATCATTGTAATTTCTCCATGATAAGGAGCGTATAAAACACCTGTGTCCGGATTAATAGCCACTCCGTTTCCCACCATACCACTTGAAAAAACATCATCCTTAACATCTGTTAATGGAATAATTTGACCATTTACTGGACTTTTTAAACTTTCTAATGATTCTGATTTAACTATTGAAACTTCTTCTTCTTTTTTATCTTTAAACATCACTAATACAAGTATAAACGCTAAGATAAAAGAAATGCCTAGTGTTACAAATGCCCAGACTAAGTTCATTGGGTTTGCTTTATCAGCAAACATTGTGATGCTTGCTAAACCAGGTCCTACAAGTGCAAAAGCTTTGATAGCAAAAACACCAGCAACAATTCCACCAACCAAACTTGACGCCATAACACTATATAAAACTTTTTTATGAATGATAGTCACACCGTATAGAGCAGGCTCAGTGATACCAAACAAGGCTGAAATACCTGCTGAAATCGATGTTGCACGTAACTCTCTATCTTTTGTTTTTAAACTTACCGCAAAACAAGCACCTGATTCAGCAATATTATGAGCAAGTGAAGCTGGTAAATAAAGCATTTCAGATCCAAATTCTCCCATAGCAGAAATTGCATATGGTAACATCGCTTTATGCATACCTGTTACAACCATTAATGGTAAGACAGCTGCAAGTAAACCAGTCGCAACCCAACCAAAGTTTTCATAAGCGCCAACAATTACAGTTGAAAAAATCGTACCAATATTAAATCCTAACGGACCTAAAACTAATAAAGATAAGGGAACTGTAATAACTAAACTCATCATTGGTACAAAGAAAATACGGATAGATTTTAATGAATATTTTGTGAAAAATTTCTCCGCTTGCGCGTAAAATAAAACAGTTAATATAGCTGGAAACACTTGAGAAGCATAGGCGATATTTTCAATTTGAAAAGAAAATAGTTTAGCTCCTTCTGCTATTATAGCTGTCATTTCTGGTAACAACAATGCTCCTACTGCCGATACAGCAACAAGTTGATTAACTTTTAATTTTTTAGCTGTTGTCATCGCCACTAATAACGGTAAGAAATAAAGTGGAGCCCCACCAACTAAATTTAAAATTTGATATGTTTGGCTTTGATCACTTAAAATACCTGTTAATGATAAGAGAATTAAAATTGATTTTAGTACACCACCACCTGCAATTGCTGGAACTAAGGGCTGGAAAATTGATACTAAGAAATCTAAGAAAATAGCTCCATAATTTTTCTTTTTATTTTTACTAGAAATACCATCTGTTGCAGCTTCAATGTTACCCGTTATTTTTACTACTTCTTCATAAACTTCGATGACTTCATTCCCAATAATGACTTGACACTGAGCGGTTTGCCTAACACCCATAACACCACTAATTTTTTCTAGTTTAGAAACATTTGCTTTACTTTCATCCTTTAGAGTGAATCTTAAACGTGTTGAACAATGCTCCATGTGAACAATGTTGTTTTTCCCCCCAATATTTTCAACAATTTGAGATGCTGTTTTTTTATAATCCATCATTTCATCCTCTTTCTTTTTATTTTTGATTCATTGGCCAAATGAATCAAAAAAGACAGAACACACATAATTAATTAAGGATATAAAGATGCCTTAATTAATTACATAAGTCCTGCCTGCTTTACCAGTCACATGCCTGTAATAATTTCTTACATCATATCATCAATTAAATGAAAACGCAACCATATATTTTTAGTTTGTTGTCAAAAAAATATGTTACCATTTCTAATTTATATGGTTTAACTTCCTTACCATTGAATTGTAGTGAAAAATTAGTAGAAGCCAAGCCGTCGATAGTCATAAAATAGGATTCTAAATTCAAAACAAATCATTAAAAATGATTTTTAGTTGATTTTAATAGTTTTTCGTGCTATCGTTTAGTTGAGAACGCAAGTCCTCTCCCCCGCCGCTTTATAAATTGGAGGTAATGGTATTGAGAAAAGAAAAATTACAAGAATTAATAAATAATGAACTTGTCACCCTCCCCTGGTATGTTGAGGAATATTATTATGCCAAGCTAAGTGTTCCCTACTCTTTAGCAACGTTATATGAGTATTTAAAAGAGTATCGTAGATTTTTTAACTGGCTTCTATCTGAAGCTATTGTTAAAGAAGAAAAAATTTCATTAGTCCCTCTCTCTGCTTTAGAGAATTTAAAAAAAGAAGATGTTGAATTGTTTAAGTCTTCTCTTCTCTCCAGACAAAAACTGAATAGTTCTGATACTAATGAAGCTCTTTCTTACAATACTGTAAAAAGAACGATGGCCAGTCTCTCCTCTCTGTTCAATTATTTAACTACAGAGACAGAAAAAGAAGATGGAAATTCTTATTTTGACCGTAATGTCATGTTAAAAGTTAAATCAGTAAAAACAAATGAGACTTTTTCTAGCAGAGCTGCAGCTATTAAAGAAAAATTATTTTTGGGTGATGAATCTATGGGCTATTTAAACTTTATTGAATATGATTATCCTAAAACCATTAGCCTTAAGCAACTCCCCTACTACAAAAAATCACTTGAACGTGACTTAGC
>CAUQFM010000113.1:0-6976 GCA_963517295.1 uncultured Vagococcus sp. | reverse complement strand
TATATTCTGGATTCAAAAGGCAGCTCTTTCGGTAACTTCAGGAGTATCAATCAATTCGAAAAGCGTGAATTGTTTAGTATTCATTCCAGTTACTCAGAGCAAAGCGATTTTTTTATCACTCTGTTTAGTCTGGATAAAAAAATCTGCTCTTTCGGTAACTTCAGGAGTATCAATCAATTCGAAAAGCGTGAATTGTTTGATACTCCTTCCAGTTACTCAGAGCAAAGCGATTTTTTTATCACTCTATGTAGTCCGGATTCAAAAGGCAGCTCTTTCGGTAACTTCAAAAATTAAAATTAATTCGAAAAGCGTGAATTATTTTTAATTTCCTCCAGTTACTCAGAGCAAAGCGCCTTTTTCATCACTCTGTTTCATATACTGTCTTAAATACTTTAGTATGTCCTGGGTTTAATTCAATTGAGCCCCATTCTGAGTGGTTGATTATATCAGGTAATTCTTGGGTTTCGATGGCAATTCCAATTTCAGAATGCATGCTTTGTCCGTTAACTTTAAAGTCGTCATTAAATCCAGTTGTGGAGAATATGACGGCAGCTTCTCGGTTAGAAGAGATGTTTAACTTACGACCGCTTTTAGTTTCAGTTAAACAAATCTGTGGATGACTTGATTCTAAAATGAATGCATCATCAATACCACTTGTTAATTTAGCTAAATTATCTGCTAAAGAGGTTGTTTCTCTAAAATCATAGCCTGTGTTATCAACAGGTAAAACTTTTCCTGTGGGTAAGTTGATATTATCTGTTTCAAGAATACCATTACTTTTAACGAGTAAATTATGGGCAGTAATATTTCTTTTTGCATTACCTGAAAGATTAAAGTAAACATGATTGGTCGGGTTTACAATCGTTTGACTTTCTGAGGTTACTTTTGTAGTCATGACAACAGCTGTTGCGGTTAATTCATAGGTATTGACGACTGTTATCGGACCTGGGTAGCCTGACTTAGTGTCGACTAAAGTAAAAGCTACTTTAGTGTCACTAATCATTTCATAATCCCAAAATTGACACCACCAACCATGACTACCACCGTGAATGTGATGCTCCTCATGAAAGTTTTTTTCTAAAGGTATCCCATTCCATTCAGCATTTTTGATACGACCGGCAACGGGTCCTACTAAAGCACCAAATTGAGCGTTGTCAGCTAAAATACTTTCTGGTGTGTCCAAAGAAAGCAAGATATTTTCTTTGTTGCCATCTTTATCTGGGGTGATAAAGTCATGCCACCTGGCACCAAAATTTAAGAAAGTGGCAGATAAATCACCATTTACTAAGGTAATATAAGCAATTCCTGTTTTTTCATCAACTTTAATTCGATGAGACATTTTTACTTACCGTTCCAAACAGTTTCTAAATAATCTAAAGAAAGTTTACTTGTATCAGGAACAAGAGCAATGTCATCACCTAAGTCTTTAGCAGAACCCACACCAACTGGTAGAGAACCACTTGCTTTAATTGCTGTGATACCAGCTTGAGAATCTTCAATTCCAACAGCTTCTTTAATCGAAACGTTCACCGCTTCAGCAGCTGCAACAAAGATATCTGGAGCTGGTTTTCCAGCAGCAACAGAACCAGGATCAACAATGGCGTCAAAGAAATGACTGATTTCCATTTTATCTAATAAAAGAGGCCCATTTTTACTTGCAGAAGCTAAAGCGATTCTAATATCAGCTGCTTTTAATTCTTCTAATAATTCTAAAATGCCTGGGTAAATATCTTTAGGTGAAATAGCTTGAATCATCTCAACATAGTTATCATTTTTAACTTTAGCTAATTCTGCAAATTTTTCAGCACTAATTTCTCCTACTTTATTACCATGTTCTAAAATTAAAGTTAGTGAATCTTCACGAGAGACACCTTTTAATTTTTCGTTGAATTCACGATCAATTGAAATTCCTAAATCATCCGCTAATTTTTTCCAAGCTAAGAAATGGTACTCCGCTGTATCAGTAATAACACCATCTAAATCAAATAAAACACCTTTAAACATAAAAAAACATCCTTTCGTTTTTAAAATAGAGAGTGTGACACGATTGTCCCACTCTCTATTTTTTTAGCTATCTTTATTTTAATGTATTTCAAACTAGTTGTCTATACAAGTTTATTTTTTGACTGGGGTAGTCATTGTTCCTTCAACGTGATGAACGTCACCATAAACTTCAATATCAAGGGCATCGCCACTTAATAAAGTAATCGTTACATCTGTATCAATTAAAATATGTAATAAACGTCCACGGTAGTTAATGTGGAAAGCATATTTACTCCATTTTTCGGGTAAGAATGGGGCAAAGCTTAATTTTTCTTTGTAAGTCTTCATTTGAGCGAATCCTTGAACGATTCCTAACCAGCTACCAGTCATTGATGTGATGTGTAAACCATCATCCGTATCGTTGTTGTAGTTATCAAGATCTAGTCGGGCAGTCCGTTGATACATTTCAACCGCTTTTTCTTCCATGCCTAATTCAGCGGCTAAGATAGAGTGAATACATGGTGAAAGTGATGATTCATGAACAGTCATTGGCTCATAGAATTCAAAGTTTTTACGTTTTTCTTCCATCGTGAACTCATCGTTAAAGAAGTAAATCCCTTGAAGGACGTCAGCTTGTTTGATGAAGCATGAACGTAAGATGTGATCCCATGACCAGTTTTGATTTAATGGCACATCAGTTGCTGCTAAATCTGAAACGGGCATTAATTCTTTATCTAAGAATGTATCGTGTTGTACGTAAACACCTAATTCATCATCTTTAGGGAAGTACATATTAGCAATGATATCTTCCCAGTGGCTAATTTCTTCATCTGTTAATTTAACGGTTGTTTCAGCTTTGAATTTAGTATAGTTTTCTAACGTATATTTAAGAACCCAAACAGCAATGTAGTTAGTGTAGAAGTTATTGTTGACGTTATTTTCATATTCGTTAGGACCAGTGACACCATGCATCATATATTGTTTGTTGCGTTTAGAATAGTGAATACGATCAGCCCAGAAACGAGCGATTTCAGAAAGTACTTCTAAGCCTTCATTTTTAATGTATTCAGTGTCGCCAGTGTAGTTAGTGTAGTTATATACCGCATAAGCAATCGCACCGTTACGATGAATTTCTTCAAACGTAATTTCCCACTCGTTATGACACTCAACCCCAGTGAAAGTAACCATTGGGTATAAAGCACCTTTAAGACCTTGTTGGCGCGCATTGTGTTGTGCTTGTGGTAATTGATTGTGACGGTATTTTAATAAGTTTTTAGTTACACTTGGATCAGCTAATGCTAAGTATAAAGGAACAGCGTATGCTTCAGTATCCCAATAAGTTGCACCGCCGTATTTTTCACCAGTGAAGCCTTTTGGTCCAATGTTTAAGCGATCATCTTCGCCGTAGTAAGTAGAGAATAATTGGAATAAGTTAAAACGAATTCCTTGTTGTGCTTCATCGTCGCCTTCGATAACAACATCCGCTAATTCCCAACGTTTTTCCCATGCCGTAGCGTGAGCTTGTTTTAATTCTTCAATAGAAGAGGTGTTAACTTCCGTCATAATTGTTTGAGCAGCTGTTAATTGTTTCGCTTCTTCGATGTCACGACTTGTTGTAATAACCACTTTTTTGTCTAGAGAAACCACGTCACCAGATTTAACTTCAAATGTAAAGCTTTCAGAAGCTAAGAAGGTAGCTGTTTCTTTTTGACTTGAGTGAGTACCATTTGCTGTATTTTCCATTAAAGCAGTGATGGTGAATTGTTCAATCCCAAAGTTATTTGGAACGGTACGAGCAGTCACTACATTTTCAGAAACTTGACGTTCTTCCCAGAACATTTCTTCGTAGTTACTATCTTCGTTGTGTACGTTATTATCTAATTTTGAAACAACCTTGATTGTTCCGTTTCCTTCTAATACTTCAGCTTTAAGTGAAATCACACCTAATTCTTTAGTCGTAATACTTAAGAAACGCTCAAAAGAGAATTTCACTTTCATATCACTTGCTTCAATTGTAAAGTGACGAGATAAAACACCATGTTCCATATCTAATTCTTGGTAGAAATCTGAAACTGATTGAGTAGCTAAATCAACTTTTGTGTTATTAAGGTATAAATCCATTGCGATGAAGTTGATCGCGTTGATAACTTTACCAAAGTATTCTGGGTAACCGTTTTTCCACCAACCCACACGCGTTTTGTCTGGATACCAAACACCAGCAATGTAAGTCCCTTGATGATTGTCACCGCTAAATCCTTCTTCAAAGTTTCCGCGCATTCCCATATAACCATTCCCAGTACTTGTTAATGATTCTTGTAAGCGAATGTCTGAGTTATGTAATTCATTCGTTGTCAGTTTCCATGGATTGATATCGAATAATCTTTTTAAATGTTCCACTTATAAATTCCCCCTTAGATTAATGTATAAATCTATGATAAACGCAAACGTTTGCGAAATCAACAGAAAATAGTCAGATAATAAATCCTGTTACCGGTAACGATTTGTTTTGTTTCTATTAATACATCTTTACAAAGAAAGTATAGAGAGATATAATTTAGTTACGAAACCGATTGCGCTAAGATGTGCTTGTCGCAGTTGATTAAGAAAGGTGAATAAAATGAAAAAATTATTAAGTTTTGAGTTTTGGCAAAAATTTGGTAAAGCTTTAATGGTTGTTATCGCAGTTATGCCAGCAGCTGGATTAATGATTAGTATTGGGAAGTCGATTCCATTAATTAATCCAGATATGGGGATGTTAGTTACAACTGGTGGTGTGATTGAAAATATTGGTTGGGCAATTATTGGTAATCTTCATTTACTATTTGCATTAGCAATTGGTGGTAGTTGGGCAAAAGAAAAAGCCGGTGGTGCATTTGCAGCTGGTATCGCTTTTGTTTTAATTAACCGAATTACTGGATCAATTTTTGGTGTAACAAGTGAGATGTTGGGTAACCCAGAAGCTTATACCCACACTTTATTTGGAACTAAAATCATGGTTAAAGGTTTCTTTACAAGCGTTTTAGAAGCTCCCGCTTTAAATATGGGCGTATTCGTCGGTATTATTGCCGGTTTTGTTGGGGCAATGGCTTTTAACAAATATTATAACTATCGTAAATTACCAGATGCATTATCATTCTTTAATGGTAAACGATTTGTACCATTCGTTGTTATCCTTTGGTCAGTTCTTGTTTCATTAGCATTAGCTATTATTTGGCCATTTATCCAATCAGGAATTAATAACTTTGGTTTATGGATTGCAACAAGTCAAGATACTGCACCAGTTTTAGCACCATTCCTTTATGGAACGTTAGAACGTCTATTATTACCATTTGGCTTACATCATATGTTAACGATTCCGATTAACTATACACAACTTGGTGGAACTTATGAAATTCTTTCAGGGGCACAAGCTGGAACAATGGTTTATGGACAAGACCCATTATGGTTAGCATGGGCAACCGATTTATTAAACTTGAAACAATCAGGTGACATGAGCCAATACAATCATGTCTTAACTAACTGGACACCAGCTCGTTTCAAAGTTGGACAAATGATTGGTTCTTCAGGTATTTTAATGGGTATGGCGTACGCAATGTATAAAAACGTGGATGCTGACAAAAAACCTCAATATAAATCAATGTATTTCTCAGCTGCACTTGCAGTATTTTTAACAGGTGTTACAGAGCCTTTAGAATTTATGTTTATGTTTGTGGCAATGCCTTTGTACGGTGTATATGCTGTGATTCAAGGATTAGCATTTGCTATGGCAGATATTATCAACTTACGTGTCCATTCATTTGGTAATATAGAGTTACTAACAAGGTTACCAATTTCAATTAAAGCTGGACTGGGTATGGATGTTGTTAATTTTGTGATTTGCACGATTGTCTTTGGTGTAGGAACATATTTCCTAGCTAATTTCTTAATCAAGAAATTTAACTTTGGAACACCAGGACGTAATGGAAACTATGAAGTAGATGGCGCTACAGATACAATATCTGCTAGTACAGATGCTTCAGGATTAGACCAACAAGTTATTAATGTGATCAATCTTTTAGGTGGTAAAGAAAATATCGATGATGTGGATGCTTGTATGACACGCCTACGTGTTTCAGTGAAAGATCGTAGTTTAGTTGGTTCTGAAGAATCATGGAAAAAATGTGGTGCTATGGGTTTAATTATTAAAGATAATGGGGTTCAAGCAGTTTATGGACCTAAAGCAGATATCTTAAAATCAGATATTCAAGATGCATTAGATGCAAATATTGAAATTCCAAAATCAAATTTTAATAATACATCAGTTGAAAAACAAACTGAAAGTAAACAAGCAATGAATAAAGAAGTCGCATTACTTGCGGTAGCAGCAGGGGAAGTTATCCCAATTGAAGAAGTAAAAGATGAAGTCTTCTCACAAAAAATGATGGGTGAAGGATTTGGTGTTAACCCAACAAGTGGTGAAGTTGTTTCTCCTGTAGCAGCTGAAATTATGACAGTCTTTCCTTCAAAACATGCGATTGGTTTAGTGACAGAAGATGGCTTAGAAATCTTAGTTCACATGGGACTAGATACAGTAGAGATGGAAAACTCAGCCTTTGATGTAGTCGTTAAAGAAGGCGATAAAGTAGAAGCAGGTCAATTATTAGCAAATGCTGATTGGGATGCTGTTAAAAAAGCAGGAAAAGGCACAACAATTGTGGTAATATTTACCAATAGCGATAAATTACAATCATTAACATTAGACCAAGTCGGACAACAAACAAAAGCTAGCGTGATAGGAAAAATTTGTTTGTAAATAAGGGTGATAGAAAAGTCGTTTTGCTCCGAGTAACTGGAGGAACTCAAAAATAATCCATGCTTTTCGGATTAATTTTGAGTTGTGAAGTTACCGAAGGAGCAGACTTTTATATCCCGACTAAATAAGGATGGTGAAAATGACGTTTAGCTCCAAGCAACTGGAGAAACTCAAAAATAATCCATGCTTTTCGGATTAATT
>CAUQFM010000112.1:0-6977 GCA_963517295.1 uncultured Vagococcus sp. | reverse complement strand
CTCGTCATTAAAAATTTCAATAAACGTTTTTGTACATTTAACTAAGTCATTTTCTTCAAACTTTTTAAAGTCCATAGTGGCATTCCCTCACTTTGTTTGTATTTTTATTAGATCTGGAAAACGCTGATACATAAACTCTATTATACCAGTAAACTAAGGTTTTTAACTACTTAGTTTAAGATAATTTTATCAACCAAATAAGTATGTACAAGTAACCTTCTTCATCACTATGATTCAATTGATAATGGGAGGAATTTTTATAAGCGTCTATGATTTTATTGTCAAAGTTATTCATTATACGCATATCATGTCTATTCGTAAAACGCATATACATAAAAACGATTGTACTTCTAAAACTTTGACTCGTATAATTTGAGATGCATAAGAGATCAATCAACTATCGAATCGGAGGGAATAATTATGACTACAAAAATTACAGAAAAAATGTGCTTCAGCCCAGCTTTTAACTATGTTGACGATGGAATTGAACATGGTGTTCTTAGCCCATTTGAAACGAAAGAAATTATTTTAGAAAAAGGACAACAAATTGCGGATGGTTTCAAACCTTTAACTAGTGCAATCAAAATGCTAAAAGATGTTCCAGTTAAAATGCGTGATGGAGTTACGATCTACACGGATATCTTTTTACCAGTGACAGAAGAAAAAGTACCCGTTTTGATTGCATGGAGTCCCTATGGTAAAAGCGCTGGAACCGCACCCCGCTATAAAAATCTATTTAATATGTTAGGGATGGGAAATCACTGGAACTCAGGATTAACCAAATTTGAAGCTCCTGATCCTGCTTATTGGTGTGCACATGGGTATGCGGTTTGTAATCCTGATATGCGTGGGATTGCTCATAGTGAAGGCGATACAACCATGATTGGTTCTCAAGAAGCTGAAGATGGCTATGATTTAATTGAATGGTTAGCCGCTCAATCTTGGTCTAATGGGAAAACTGCTTTGACTGGAACGTCTTATTTAGCCTTTTCACAATGGTATATCGCAGCTGAACAGCCACCTCATTTAACATGCATCAACCCGACTGAAGGTTTAGCAGATGGCTACCGCGATTTAGCCTTTATTGGAGGCATTCCTGATCCAAACTTTATTGAACGTTTGCAAGTCAATCATGTCAGTGCTACAGGAGCTAAACGTGAAGACTTAATTAAAGAAATGGCTGCTTATCCTTTGGCTGATGCCGATGTTTGGCAAGATAAAGTTGCTGATCCAAGTAAAATCACAGTGCCTGCCTTTGTCATAGCCAGTTACTCAAATACATTACACACAATGGGAACATTCCGTTCTTGGCGGACACTCGGCTCAACTGAAAAATGGCTTCGCATCCACGATCGCCAAGAGTGGCCTTATTATTATGATGAAAATAATACTGAAGAGTTACGTCGCTTCTTTGATTACTATTTACTTGAAAAAGACAATGGTTGGTCAACTACTCCTACAGTGCGCTATTCTCTTATTGATTTCCAAGGAGGCAATCAAACGGATATCCCAGCAGAAACATTCCCACCTGTCTCTAGTGAAACTAAACGTTACTATCTAAATGGAAAATTCCGTACATTGCAACAAACTGCTGAAACAGAAGATTTCCCTGTAAAATATGTTGCAGACGGTTTACCAGGACGTTCTTCATTCCAAATGACATTTGACAAAGATACCCATTTTGTTGGATATCCGAAAGCCAAACTTTTTATGGAAGTCGCTGGCTATGATGATATGGATGTTTTTGTTTGGGTCCAAAAATTAGATCAATTTGGCACTATTTTAAGTGAATTTGTCGTTCCAAATCACGGTGCCGCTCTGCAAGATTTCACACAAGAAGGTGCATCAGCTTTACGCTATAAAGGAGCTTGGGGACGTCTTCGTGCTTCAATGCGTCAGCTTGATAGCAAATTAACAACAGAAGAGATACCTGCTTACAGCTTTAAACAGGTTGAAAAACTAGCACAAGGTGAGATCGTTGAATTAGAGATTGCTCTAAGCCCAATTGGCCTAGCTTATAAAGCTGGTGAAACATTAAGAGTTGTGATCAGTACAAAAGATGAGCTGGGTTCTGTGATGCCTGGAACACCTGGTTGTACCCCTGACAATCAAGGCACACATATTCTTCATACTGGTGGCGAATATGTTTCTTATCTTCAATTGCCTGTGATGCAGATTTCACCTAAAGAATAATCAGAAAAACTTGTTAAATAAATCCGTTAACTCTATACTAAGACTATAATCAATCTAGTTGAAATGGAGTCATTATGAAGCTATCAAATTTAAAATCATTTGTTGATGTTGCGACTGAAGGTAGTTTTACAAAAGCTTCCGAGAAGTCCTATATTTCGCAACCAACGCTAAGTAGGCGTATCCAAGAATTAGAAACTGAATTAGGTGTAGAGCTGTTTATTCGACTTAGTCATGGACTTGAATTATCAAATGCCGGTGAACAGTTCTTACCTGAAGCCAGCAAAGTTTTAAAAAGTATTGATCAGCTTGAGCATATGTTTGATCATGACGTCAGCTCTGAGCATCGGTCCCAAATTATTCGAATTGGTTATCTACCAAATTTCAATATGGGCAAAATGTATGAACTGTTGGCACGTTTTAGAATTGACCATCCGACTATTCAGTTTTTAATGAAACCAGACACACCTATGAACTTAACTGAGGGAGTCACCAATGGACGATATGATTTAGTTTTTAATTTAGCCATTTATTTCCAAGCCAACCCGACTATTGAAAAAATGGAATTTATGAAAAATGATTTGCAGATTGCTCTACCAATTGATCATAAATTAAGTCATCAAAAAAAATTAAATTTTGCTGATTTAAGTCAAGAAACCTTTATTTTATTTGAAAGACAGCAGTCCCCGGTTATTGTTGATTTTGTCATTAGCCAAGGGATTAAAAATGGATTCAATTTAAAGGTAAATTCTTATGTAAAAGACTTGAATGAAGGCTTATCTTTAGTTTCAGTTGGGAAAGGATTGGCATTCTTATATTCAGGAATGAATGATGGGACCTTGGAAGAAAAGTATCATATCAACATTAGTGATTTAGAAACAACCCGTAATAATCAAAATATTGTCGCAGCTATTGATAAACATAACGACAATGAGTTACTTCGGGAATTGTTTACATTTTTAAAGGCTTAATTTAAGCAGGACTCTAACCAGATTGTTTGATTAGAGTCCTGCTTTATTGATCATCTAATTTGAGTAAACTACCTGTAAATTGCATAAATCTAAACTCAAATCAAATTAGTAATTCTGTATATATTTCTTGCAGACTTTTATTATCATCTAACAACACATAAGGTTTTTCAGCAATTTTATCAATCAAGGTCATAAACATCTTCAATTTTTTCCCATCATCGATTACAGATAAATTCGCAATTACGATAAGTTGTTTCCCATTTAAAGCAACCTTTTCTGAGCTTTCATAACGCAGAACTTGTATCTTATCAATGCCTTCATTTCATTCCACCACTCCTTTTCACTTGCTTACTACAAAAATAGTATATCCTATAATAAATATGCATTAAACCTCATCAATTTCACTATCGATAGTGAAAATAACCAGATTTATTTATTTTAGTTGGATTTAACAATAATTAATTAGTGACATTTCAATTTAACCGTGAGACTTTAAAGGATTAAAATATAAGTTCGCCTTACAACAAATAAAATAAAGCTAAGACAGTATTTTTATTAACCTGCCCTAGCTTTGTTTTATACTATAATTTAAATATTAGCACTAATATCATCGCTGTGTAGCTGTTATACAGTAAGCAAACTACCACCGACCCAATTGAAGTGTACTCCCATTTTTTTATAATTCCATCATTATTTGAAGTTCACTTCAAATTTATTAAAAAAATTAAATCCTGTCCTATGATTATTAAATTTCACCATTTTTATTTGCTTTAAGTAAAAAAAGTAACTAAATTTTGCTAACATACTCTTTGACGTATTGTTTAATTGTATCAATTAATCAATCTTCTATAATCATATTCTTAGCTAGGACCCAACCACCCAATCCGTATGAAGAACCTATAATATAATACTTCAAGTTCTCTGAATTTAACTTTTCTTCCAGTTGAGAAATTTCTTTATAATACATAGGCCAAGCTTGATTTTTTCTCTCATCTAGCAAATTTTTATTATACGAGAGAAAATTTATTAATGTTTCTTCTACTACATCTAGAATGATACTACCAGATAACTCATTTTCGAAATAATGGGCCAAAACACCATCAAACTTTAAATAAGCTTGATTTTTAGTACCAGGTAGTTGAGTTATTAATTTAATTTTTTCGTTTTTCAAATTTATTTCATAGGATATAACTTCATAATCATGTATCTTCATATAATTATCCCCTTATCTCATTTTGATTTAATTAGGCTTAAATTGCCTGCTAAATTTTATTTTTTCGTTTTCTTTTTTTGGAACTCTCTGGTTTAAGTGCAGTTAAGAATAATAACATTATTCCTAAACCTGCCACTATTTCGTTATCTATCATTAATAACCCCACAGGGATACCTATCACTAAATAGAAAACTATTCGTAAAATTAAATTTTCCTGTATAATTTCCTTGATTTTCATTTTTATTACTCCCTTCTTATACTATAACTAATCATTTGAACTAAAGTATCATATTTTTTGCCCCACAAATCGTATTCTCCATGTGATTTCTCCATTTTCTTTCGAAATACTTTATTAGGCTTGTCTAGTCTAGTAGAGTATGCTAAGGATATAAATACACCAATCACCCCAAAAGCACCATCAATAATTCCATCAATTGTTACATTCATCAAACTATTTCCTTTCCCCGTTATTTATAAGTTTCTATTGGCCACATAATCTCACCGGTAAAATCCAATTCTTCAGTTATTTCATTGTCTAATTCATAATCAAACAACTTACATTCTTCTATTAATCTACTTATCATCAAGTTTCTTAAAAGTAGCATTGGCTTTTTCAAACATATAGAATCACATTCAATTTGAAGGAACTTTTAGCAAAAAGATGTAAGAATGTTGCTGATCTTTATCGAGCAACCAATATATCAAAAAATTCACTTGGACAATTAGTTTCAGGCGAATCTCAAGGAATACAATTTGTTACACTTGCAAAAATTTTATATGCTCTGAATATTTCTATTGAATACTTACTAACTTATACACCTCCCAAATCGGAAAATTTCTCGGTTAACTTAGAGAATATAGAATATGAAGTGTCTCATACTACTGATTACAATATTTACTACGAGCAAGAAAATAGCGAAGTACAAATCACGGATCGTATTATTATTGAGCTTACGTTTGAGTGTAAAGCATCTGATAATCAGTACGAAATAGAGACCAGATTCAATTCATATTTTTGGTAAGAGTTTCTACTGTTAGAAAATGATAAAATACCTATTTTCAATTACAAGTTCGATGAAGAAAAGTTTGCTGGTTTAATAAGTAGACAAGGAGCTTCTAATCAATATATCAGTACTGTAAAACATGAGATTAGGGAACAATGCTTAGCCATCATTAAGAAGGAAGTAATTCCAAATGAAAATTTGGATTTAACTTTATAGATTTAGTTCTTCCATTGCATACCCATGCAAATAGGAGGAAATTATAATGAAGAGCAATAAAGTAGATGACAGATACAAACAGTACGTTGATAAAAGAAACAGTAAAAAATATTGGAAATTTTCGGCTTACTTAGGTATTGATCCAAATACTGGCAAAGAAATCCGACCGACTTGTTCACCGTTCGAGACAAAAGCGGCTGCGAAACTAGCTTATAATCGTCTAATGGCTGATTTTAAAGATGGTAAACACAATCCTGCTAAAGCAAAGACTTTAACCTTCAAGGAACTATATCAAGAATGGTTGGAGCACCATCGTCTTGAGGTTAAAGCTTCAACTGTTGCTACTAATCGTCGATTTGTAGAAGTCATGTGTTACCAGTTTTGGGAGACTATAAGATAGATAAGATCACTGTATCCCAATGCCAAAAAATTGTTGATGGCTGGCAAAAAAATACAAACAGTGTAAATATTTTAGACGAGTTGCTGCTCAAATTTTGCAATATGCTGTTCGGATGGAATATCTTCAATATAACCCAATGAAAAATACAGTACCTCCAAAAACAGACACTGTTAAAGAAAAAAATTTCTATACAAAGGAACAACTAGAGACTTTCTTTAAATGCTTAGATGAGCATATTACTAAAGATGGTCGCACTGGGCTTAAAATATTGGCATTCTTTAGAGTCCTTGCCTTTACTGGTTTAAGAAAATCAGAAGTTTTGAGCCTACAGTGGAAAGATATTAATTTTGAGAAAGCTTCAGCCAATATAAGTAAAACTTTGGCTGTTGATGAATTTGGTAAGATTGTTATTCAATCTCCCAAAACAAAGAACTCGAAACGAAAAGTGAAATTTGATGACAAAACTCTGAACATTTTGAAACGATGGAAAGTTAATCAGAAGGAGTGGTATATTAAATTTGGTATCATTACTTTTGATAAAGACCAATTCATTTTTACAAATAAAAAGAATGGTCTATACTATCCTCAAATAGCCAATGATTGGCTGAAAATGATTTTGGATAAATATGATTTACCAAAAATTACGGTTCATGGTTTTAGACATACATTTGCTAGCCTACTGTTTAAAAGCGGTGTTCCACCAAAAACGGCTCAAGAATTACTCGGCCATAAGAATTTAGAAACAACAATGAACATCTACACTCATGTTACAGATGACGATATTGATGATGCTCATAATCAGTTCGCCAAATACGCTAATTTTCAAATCGTAGCTAATAACGTAGTTAGAAATATTTTTAGGCAAAATAAAAAACTCCGAATGCTGTTAAATCAACATTCGGAGCTTCTATTATAGGTCTATCCAACCGACCCTTCCATTTCATATTGAATCAAGCGATTCAATTCAACGGCGTATTCCATTG
>CAUQFM010000111.1:0-7058 GCA_963517295.1 uncultured Vagococcus sp. | reverse complement strand
TAGATTTTAATATTCTCTTAATTCTTTTACTTTATCAGCATCTAAGCGTTTTACGACTTCTGTTACTAGTTTCACTGTATTCAAGTAATCATCTTCATGAATCACTGAGGTATGTGAGTGTAGATAGCGCGTTGATACTGTAATAGCAAGTGACGGAATACCCTCTCTTGTTAAGTGTTGCATTCCTGCATCTGTTCCACCACCAGTAATAACTGTGTATTGGAACGGAATCTCTAATTCTTCTGCAATACCAATTACAAAATCACGTAATTTTTTATGCGGAATCATCGACGCATCAAAAATAATAATTTGAGGTCCTTTTCCTAAAACTGAATCAGCTTCTTTAGGTGTCATTCCCGGTGTATCACCAGCAGTTCCAGTATCAAGAGCAAAAGCAATATCAGGATTAACTAAATGAGTGCTTGTTCTTGCACCACGTAATCCAACTTCTTCTTGGACATTGCTACCTGCAAATAAAATATTAGGATGTCCTTCTTTAGCCAAGTTTTCTAAAACTTTTAAAGAAACTGCTGTTCCAATTCGGTTATCCCATGCTTTTGCTAATAAATACTTAGAACCATTTAAACGTTGATACTCGATGAATGGTGTCACCATATCTCCTGGTTTAATTCCCCACTCTTTGGCTTCATCTTCGCTAGCTGCTCCAATATCAATAAACATATCTGTAATTTCATAAGGTTTTTTACGAGCTTCTGCTGTTAAAACATGTGGTGGTTTTGAACCAATCACACCATGAATTTCTTGACCTGCCCCTGTTGTAATTGTTACTTGTTGGGCTAGCATCACTTGACCCCACCAGCCACCTAAAGTTTGGAATTCTAGGAAGCCTTTTTCAGTAATTTTAGTGACCATAAAGCCAACTTCATCCATATGTCCAGAAATTAAAACTTTCGGTCCTTCTTTATCCCCAATATGACGGGCGTTAATGCCACCTAAACCATCATAAAATATTTTATCTGAATGAGGTTCTGCATACTTTTTAAAAATATTACGAACTTGTTCCTCATTTCCTGGAACTCCCTTAGCATCTGTTAATTCTTTTAAAAATAATTCTTCATTTTTTTCTAACATCAACATCACCTCTCATTTTTTATATTACTCATTATATCACTTATCTTGTTTTTTTTCCTTTGATCGAACCAAATCAGAACTGCTGATATAACGATCGTTATGCTGCTAATCATTAGACCTAAAACAAAAGATTTAGAGGTGTAATTAAAGGTTATCTCATGCTTACCTTGTTTAAGTTCAATCCCAATAAAATCACCTACGATTCTCTTAGGTTTTATTTTTTGTCCATCTACCATAATTTGCCAATTTTCGTCATAAGGTATTGAAACATACAATAATTCTTTTTTAGAATTAACGTTCACTTGAGTACTTAAACTACCAAACTTATCTCTTTCCAAAGAAATGCCTTCTTCTTTTTGTGAAGCTATCAGTTGATCCAATTGAGATTGATCCAGACTGACCCATTTCATGTCAGTTGTTTCTAATTTATCAGTCAACCTAAATTCAAGTTTTATTTCTTCATCTTTATCAAAATGACCTAGATTAAACAATTGATTAGTTATTATCAGTAAATCAGTTTTAATTTCTTTGCCATTAACTGAAAAATAAGTCACATTATCCCACACCGCATTCGGTAGATATAGGTAATTGATGCCTTCAACACTTGTTTTCCCTTTCATTTCATAATGATCTATTTCTTTTGTTAGATGCTTATTTTTAACTGGTTTAAAGTAATCGTCATTTTTTTGTGGCTTGATACTTTGTAAGATACTTTCTTGATTATCTATTACTAAGCCAGTTTTTAATTTTACTTTTCCAAGCTCTGGATAAGCTAAAAAGGCACTTCCTATCGCTTCTTTATTTTTATAGATATTGGCGATTTCTTGTTCTTCTAACAATTCAGAATCTTTGTGGGATATCTTTTTAGGATTAACCGTGTAATTAACATTAAGTAGTAAATTAGCTACTTGAGATTCATCTACATAAGAAAAACGTCGTTCATTTTTTGAATACAAGCCTAAGTCAGTTAGTGTATTTTGAACTTTAGAATCTAAGGTAGACGTATAACTAGATACACCAGCATAACCAAATAATACCGGATTATTGTACCCATTATTTATTTCTTTATATCCCATTTGTTCAGTCTCTATTTTTTGATTAATACGGAATAAGTCATCTCGACCAGAATTTAGTTGTTTCAATAAAACTTCTTGTTCTTCATACATTTTCTCATATTTATTTTGATCACCAAAAGGGATATCTTTCATTGAAATCCATAAATTACCACCTAGTTCTAATGACACACAAAAAATCATTACAACACGCCAAGTTACAGTCGGTTTTTTAATTTTTATAGTTAAAATAAAAACAATTAACCAGACAATCACTATATTTAATAAAAAATACTTATTTGATAATAAATATTCTTCTTTCGCTTGATTAACTAAAAAGAGCTGACCAATAGTTAACAAGATAGAAAATGTAATTCCTGCTAAAATAAGTCGTTTTTTAATTATTTCTTTATCCTCAGTTAAGCGAGCATATAGATATGTTTCATACGCTAGTTTGATTAAAATAAAACTAAAAATGAAAGCATTACGATATGGAAAACCTGCTGGACTTTGGAACATATGCCAAACGGTATTAAAAATTTCAAAAAAGAAACTAAAATAAATAGCGACTAAAAGGCACCCCATGGCTCTTTTTTTTCTTTTTGGCACAATTGGTAAAGTAAAATATAAAAAAGCCAATAACCAAACAAAAACGCCAGAATAAACCATTGGTAAATGATCTAATCTAATATCATAATTAACAGTTCCTAATCCCATCTGAGAAAAAACTTCCAAACCAAAACGGGGTTTCAGTAAAAAATCTTGCATATGAAAACTTGATTTACCCGTTTGAAGCATCCCTAAAATTGCCGGTACTAACATAAATGCAGTGGCTAAACCTGAAAGTAGGGAAGTTATAAAAAATAGCTGCCATCTGCTTAAAAATAATTTAATATCTTTTCCCGCTGGTTTTCTTTCAAATTTCAAATAATAGATAAAGAAACTATAAATAACTGCAAAGATACAAACCATATAACCTAAATAATAATTAGTTAAAATTGAAAAAAACAACGTAAGAGCATAAAGCCCATATTTTTTTTCATGCCATAATCGCTCTATACCTAATACAAGCAAAGGAAAGATAACTAAAACATCTAACCACATAAAATTTAATAAATAAACAACCACAAAGCCACAAAGACTGTAAGCTAATGCAAAAGTATAAGTCATCCAATTGGTTTGTTTATAATGGCGATCTAGATACGTATACATTGTCAAACTCATACTAGATATTTTTAGCGTTATAATCAACAACACTGCTACCGGCATCATTCCATAAGGAAACAGTAATGAAATAAAGTTAAACGGGCTCATTAAATAATAAGCAATAGTAGCTTCCATTGGTCCTCCAATTCCATTAGCAAAGGAGTATAAATTGTCACCGCCTTCTACAAAGAAACGTTTAAAGGCATTTAAAAAAGGTAAATATTGTGAGCCCAAATCACTCACCATTAAATTTGACTGTCCAAAGGGAGATAGTCCTAGCGCTATCCAAACAATACTCAAAATCAGCATTGGTAAGATAAAACTTATTGTATAAGGAATTATTTTTTTTCTAATAGTCATTTTTTCACCATATCAATCTTAAATTTCATTTTTGTTCTCAAACCTATCTTTAAGCTTACCGATAATCCTGACAAAATGCAATTTTATCTGAAAATTTGGATGCATCAAAAGTAGTTTTGCTTCGCTGACTATTAAATGGCCTTCATAAAATAAAAAGAAGAGAATGACTTGTTGGGTCACCCTCTCTTTCTTATTTTAAAACAATCTTATTATAAGAAGATGATGTTGCAAAGTAAAAGATAACATAAATGACCATTAAGAAAGCTACCGATATATAAGTTAAAAGCAGATTAGGAATACCAATCAAAACAAACAAAACTTGTAGTGCAAAATAAGCATGTAATAAACTAACTAACAATGGTGCAAAAAAGACAATGAAATTTTGTTTGTAGATGCTTTTTTTTACCATGTTTTTGGGTGTTCCTAGTTTTCTTAACATATCGTAGCGGTCTCTTTCTTCCTCCGCTTCTGAAAGCTGCTTTAATGTGATGATGCTACCTGTAGCAATCATAAAAACCATTCCTAGAAAAACGGCCACATAGATGAGCAAACCTGTACTTTTTACTATACTATTATGATATGGATAACGAATACTCATAATATTTTGAGTGCGGTAGCCTTCCGGTCTATCCTTATCTAAAGTTTCTTTTAAAGGCGTAAATGTATCTACCATCTTCCCTTCTACTTCTTGTGTTGTCGCAATAAACGGTTTTTTTTCATCTAACAGAGAACTAAATTTTTTTAATGAATTTTGTGCTAACTCTTCATTTTTATCTGCACCTTTGACATTGATAAGATGATAGCGATAAGTATAATGGCTTTTCATTTTTTTATATAACTCATCAGTTACTACGACAATATTATAAGGTAAACGCATATCTCTACTATTCCCTATAAAATCTGGTTGAATATCAACAACATCTACTGTTCCAATATTCCCTAAAATACCTTGATCTCCAAAAACAGCCACATTTTCAATATAAGATTGGTTAGTTCCCATCAATAAGGAGACATCTTTTTCTTTACTAAGATTTGTTTCTTTCATCATTGGTATTATTTTTTTAATGCTTTCATAGCGGTTTAATGACATTACATTATAAAAGGTTGCTTCATTATTTTTTTCAATACCATTTTGATAGCTGAATTTCCCTCCCACATACTTAAATTCAACATAGTCTTCATCAGATATTATTGCATCTTCTTCTATTAGGAATTTTTTGAGTTTTTCATAGTTTTTCTCATCCACACTATACGATGTTGGATTAGTAATATCAGATAGCCCTAGAGAAAAAGACTGAATACTTGCAGCTCCTCCAATAGATGCCAATGCAGTGCCTGAAAGAACAGCAATTGTGGCAAAAGTCATCGCATTTTTTTTCAAATGAAAGCTCAAATTTCCTGTTGTTATCATGTTGATATCTTTATAATAATGATTTTTTATTCGCTGAGTTAATTTAAGGACAATCCCTAAAAAATGACCGAAAAATAAATAAGTTCCTACAACACAAATAAATAAAATAATCATCGGACAAATCAAAATCCCCATGCCATTCAGTAAAAATCTTTCATCCGCCCATACCATTAGATTCAAAAAATTATTAGCAAACGAGTAACCTATAATTAATAAAAACACACCTAATACACCCAATATCCAATTGTACCATCTGATAACTAAGCTACCCTCACTCTGTTGATCAGCTTTAAATAGCGTAATTAATTTATATCTATAAACGGTCGCTGCTGTTCTAGCAGAAACAATCGCTAAAATTACTAAAAAAACAATAATTGTATTAATAATGGCTTTGAAAGATAAAATAAAGTGACTCGAAACGGGAACTTGAATCGCTTTTAAAAGCAACATTGCAAATAGTTTAGAAAACATAATTCCTAGAATAATCCCTGATATTAATGATAAAATTCCTAATATCATATTTTCAACAAAAAAGAGAATACCAATCTGACTTTTTCTCATGCCGAGTAAACTATATAAGCCAATTTCCCTCTTACGTCTTTTAACAAAAAATGTATTAGCCGAAAACATAAAAATAATAATAAATAAAATAATCATCACGCTTCCAGCTCTAAGGCCAGCATCAATCCTCATATCATTGGCTGCTCGTTTTATAAGTACTTCATCAAAACTCATGGAAACAAAGCTATAATAAACCATCACAGAAAAAACCATACTAACAAAATACATAAAATAATACTTGAACTGTGTTTTTACATTTTTGATAGCTAATTTAGACAACATCATGACTCACTCCGCCTCCAATAGCCGCTTGCATATCAATTACTTTTTGAAAAAATTCTTTTCTATTTCCTTGTCTAACAATCTCAGAAAAAATAGCTCCATCTTTAATAAACAAAATCCGGTGACAATAACTTGCCGTAAAAGCGTCATGAGTAACCATCATAATAGTCGCTTTTTCTTTTTTATTTAATTCTGATAAATAATGCAGTAATTCTGTAGCAGATTTTGAATCTAGTGATCCAGTGGGCTCATCTGCTAATATTAATTTAGGATTAGTAATAATTGCTCTAGCAGCTGCAACTCTCTGTTTTTGCCCAATTGATATATCTGCAGGATAGGCATTTAACCGTTCTTTTATTCCTAGAATAGTCGCCACATGATCTAATCTAGCTTCCATCTCTTTAACTGACACTCGGTCTAATGCCAGAGGTAACAATATATTATCTTTAACTGTCAAAGAATTCATCAGATTAAAATCTTGAAAGATAAAACCTAATTCTTTTCTCCTGAAATCACTTAACTGTCTTTCCTTCATTCGAGTAATGTCTTGTCCACCTATTTTTATACTGCCAACAGTTGGTTGATCAATTGTGGATAATATATTTAAAAGAGTTGTTTTTCCTGCGCCACTAGGCCCCATAATACCGACAAATTCCCCTTTATCGACATTTAAGGATATGTTTTCAAGAACCTTTGTCGGATTATTTTTTTTCCCATAAACTTTTGATAGATAATCTACTTCAACTATTCTCACCATATTATTAATCCTCCGTCATAATTCTAAGTCCATCTTACCAATAAATCACTGTTACTAACATCTAAAAACATTAATTCAAACTTACATAATTGTCATGCAAAATAAAAAAGACGGTAATAAAACTAATTTCAGTTCCATTATGGTCTTATGTTTTAGAAATAGTATTAAAAATTTTATTTAGAAATGAATACGGATGATCTTCTATGACTTCATTCATGATAATTTTAGTTTCTTTTCCTACTTTGTATTCTAAAGAAAAAGTAACTTCACTTTGATTGCCAACTATTCGAATATAGTTTTTACCTTTAGGCATGTTATAGTTAAAAACACCTTTATC
>CAUQFM010000110.1:0-7165 GCA_963517295.1 uncultured Vagococcus sp. | reverse complement strand
GATCAGTAAAGTAAAGCATCTCTTCTTGATATTTCAAAAGAGCTTTATTCCAGACTGCAGGCGAATTCATGACACAAGAGTGTCCGTTTAGAACATTGCCTATTTTGTAATCCACATTCTCTTCTAGAATATTAAGAACACGATCATACCGTTGTTCAAAACCATTGAAGCCATGACGTAAAACATTCATGGTGATTTTGTCGCCGTTCTCATTAATAATTTGATACGGATAATTTTCTGTAAATAGATAGCTAGGTAAAACCTTCTCTTCAACGCCGTGCATGCTCGTGTTTCTAGCAAATGGAGCTCCTAACATAACTATTTTCCCCCCACGACGATACGCTTCGCTTAAAGGTGAATTAACTCCAACTGGCGTATGATCCTTGTAATGGTTTTCTGTAAACTTCGTAGCGTCTTTCCCCCAGACAGCAAGACTATGAGTTGGGTGGAGGCTACGATGAACATCTTCTGATAGACGCATGGTTTCAGGAAGGATACCAATACAAACAGGTGTATTAAGGACATCAAAGATTGGATTTTCTGGTAATACATTTTTATAACTGAATGTAGGGATAATCAAAGTTCCTTCGCTAACGGTTTCTTTTAAAGCGTCTATAACAGCCTCTGGTCCACCTTCTATGTTTTTGTCACCTCGTAAAGCATTATAAGAAGAATGAACGACAATAATATCATCTTTTTTTATACCTAAATTTCTTAAGTCAGTAATAATTTGCTTTGGATTTAACACTGGAATTCTCCTTGTAATATCTTATTTTTGATAAAGAAAAACGAATTTATTTTCTGTTGAATGTTCGTCAGAATAAAGGTAATTTGGATGATTAAAAGCTTTAATACCGTCAAGTGTAGTGACATTATTTTCAGCTAAAAAACGTACCATCTCCCCACGAGCCATTTTGGCTAAAGTGGCTTTAATTTTTAATTTATTATCGATAATTTGTGCGAAAACAATCTCAATCATCTGTTGATTTTCATTAAGAAAAGGTGTGATCGTTTTAGAATATTCTTTTGAAGCTAAGTTGATAATGGGTTCATGATTACTTGATAAAACATCATAAAGATTGTTACTCCAAAATTGGTAAAGATTATTAAACCCATCTACTGATAGAGGCGCTTGCATTTCTAGTCGATAAGGAATAATACCATCGAAAGGACGTAAAACACCATAAAATCCAGAAAGAATTCGTAAATTTTCCTGAAGGTATCTGAGTTCTTTTTCTGTCAGTAAATCAGGTGCCATGTATTGATATTGCAGGCCTTTATAGCTCATGATGGCTGGTACGGTATGTTTGGTTAATTCAGCTTTTTCTATTCGTTCATAATTTTCTTGAGTCAGTTTATCGTTACATTTCCAAAGAGCTTTAGCTTCTTGATAAGATAATTTTTTTAGTTCAGTTAGGATTTTAGTTGTTTTAGCTAAAAATTGAGGCTGACTTTCTGGAAAAAAGAAATCTTGTTCGGCACTCATTTGTTTTGTTGGAGAAATAATTATTTTCATAAAAAACCGCCTTTATTGTCATCATCAATATTTTAACCTACCTATTAGTTAAAAGAAAGAAAAGCTGTTTTTTATTTTTTAATCCTATCATTAGGCAATTTAATTCAAAATGATAGCGCTAATTATTAACTATTATCTACTTTTAAGTTAATATGTTCGTTTTTAACGTTGAAAATTAAAGCCAATCCTGTTATGATATCCAAATAAGAGAACCATATAGTTCTAGTAATACGGTCTAGAAGTCTCTACAAGTTACCCGTAAAGTAGCTTACTATGGCAAAGGTCAAGTTTCGTCCTTCTGCCGTGACAGGTGGTTTTTCACTTTTTAGGAGGAGAAAAGGACACATGAAAGAAAAAATGGATCAATTTTTTGGAATTACGGAATCAGGATCAACGTTTAAACGAGAAATAACAGGAGGATTTACGGCATTTTTAGCGATGTCCTATGTGATTTTTGTTAACCCGATTATTCTGGGGCAAGCAGGTATGCCAAAAGATGCTGTCTTTATGTCGACAATCATTTCGTCAGCTATAGCCATGCTAATTATGGGATTATGGGCGAGATTTCCACTAGGATTAGCACCTTGTATGTCAATGAATGCTTTCTTTGCCTACTCAGTTGTACTGCAAATGGGAAAAAGTTGGGAAGAAGCGTTAGCTAGTGTCTTAGTTGCTTCCGTATTATTCTTGATTTTAGCTTTTTCAGGTGCCAGATCTAAGATTATTAAAGCTATCCCAATGACAGTTAAACAAGCTGGAACAGTAGGTTTGGGAATTTTTATTGCTTTTGTTAGTTTTAAAAACTCAGGCGTCATCGTACCAGATGAAGGTATGTTTATTAAATTTGGTGGTTTTGACAATCCAAATGTAATTATCGCTTTTTTTGGAATTATTACAGCAGCCTTTTTCCTAGTTCGTAAAAATCAATATGCCGTTTTTTTAGGAATGATTGGAGCAGCTGCTTGTGGGTTGTTTATTCGTCTAGGTGTTTCAATGAATTGGTTTCATCTTAGTGAGACGGTAGTAGCAACCTTGCCACAATTACCTAAAGGATCACCCATTGTGGTGCCAACAGGACCAATGGAATCTATGTTAGATAACACTTTTTTAGTAGCTATTAAAAACTTGGATAAGATGTTGTCACTAGATTCTATCATTATTATTTTAACTTTCTTATTTTTAGATTTTTTTGGAACAGCAACCACTCTATCGGCGGCAGCTACGCAAGTGTCAGATATTAAACGAGAAAATTTTGAAGATAACAAACGTATTTATAGTGCCGACGCTTTAGGAACTTTCTTTGGGTCACTATTTGGTACATCAAGTCTTTCAACATACATTGAATCAGTTTCAGGGATTATTGCTGGGGCTAGAACAGGTTTAATGAGTGTGGTCGTTGCTGGTTTATTTTTATTATCAGCCTTTTTCTATCCAGTATTATCACTTGTGACCCCAGCTGTGACAACACCGGCCATGGTTGTGATTGGAATCTTTATGATGCAAAATATCACGAGTATCAAGTGGGACGGTGGTTTTGAAGAAATTATTCCTGCTTTCTTGACGATTGTCATGATGCCATTAACAGGATCAATTGCTTTGGGACTTGTATTAGGTTTTCTAGCCTATGAAATCTGTATGATTTTTGCTGGTCGAGTGAAAGAAATACCAAAAGTGATGCATGTGATTACAATTATATCAATTGCCTATTTGTTTACAGTGTAAAAATAAATAAGTCATTCACTACGATTGAATTTTGTGGTGAATGACTTATTTTTGATTTTTTCTTTAAAGTATCCAAGGGGCATACGACAAATTTTTAAATTCACGCCAAATCTGGCGCAAATTTAAAAATTTGTCGTATGCAGAAATCAAGTGTTTATAAGTTATGCTAGCTTTTTAAATCAAAAAAATTCTTTGATGTTTTCCCCTTTTTTGTAACTAATTATTGTACAATTAAGAATAAAGAAAAAGAAATGATTGATGAGGTAATTTATGAAAAAAAATATCACTATTTCCGATGTTGCCAAACAAGTAGGTGTATCCAAAACAACTATTTCAAGGTATTTAAATGGTCACTTTGGGAATATGTCTGCTGAAACAAAGGATCGGATTGAACACGTTATTTCGGAGTTAAATTATCGGCCTAATCGCCAAGCTCAAGCCTTGAAATCTAAACGGAGCTTTTTGATTGGTGTGATTGTTTCAGACATATCTAATATGTATTCTTCCTTGCTGTTAAAGGGAATTGGAGAGATTTTAGGAGAAGCGGGTTACCAAATGATTATTATGGATGCCGCGAATTCAATTGAAAAAGAGCAAGACTTACTACATAAATTAATTGATCAAAGTGTCGAAGGAATTATTTTACAACCTTCATCAAGAGAGGCAAGTCATTACCAATTTATTAAAGATGAAAATATCCCATTGTTGTTGGTTGATAGAGGGATTGAGCCTCTTATTTTTCCTTTAGTTACAACAGATAATGAAGCGGCAACTAAGAAAATGATCAAACAAATTTTAGAAAAAAAATATGAACGTGTGGTTGTTATAAGTGAACCATTAGCCGATATTGTCACAAGAGAAATTAGGTATCAATCTATTAAAGAAATCGTTGCAACAGCTAGTTGTCAGCTCAATCTAGTGGAAGTGACAAAAGAAACTGATTTAAATAATGAGATTAAAAAATGTTTAAAGTATCCTGAAAAAACCGCGATTTTTGCTTCTAATGGTAAGATGTTAATGGAAATTTTAACCATCTTAATCACTAAAAAAATTGAACTACCTGATGAAATCGGTATTACAGGTTTTGATGATTGGCACCTTTCAGCCCTTGTCGGACCAGGAATCACAAGTATTGAACAACAAACGCAAGCTATTGGTAATATATCAGGTACACAAATGTTATCTTATCTAGAAGATGAGACAAGGGAAAATGAAACTAAAATTGTTTCAGCTATAATAAGAACAAGAAATTCAATATAAAAAATGTTATTTAATAAAAAAAATTAAAGCATCTACCTTTTGGGAGTCGGTTTCCTAAAAGGTAGATGCTTTTTTATGATGTTTTTTAAAAAGAAAACGCTTGCTTTATTTAGGTAACCGGTTTACTATTTGTTTATAGAAACCGGTTAACCAATTGAAAGGACAGTGTGGAAATGAAATCTATCGTACTAAATTTATTAGTGTTTAATCAACAATTTATTGAAGGAAAGACACAAAAAGAACTTGTTAAAAAAGGAATTGAGTTAGGATTTAACCAAATAGAAGTCAGAAGAGAGTACTTTAGAGAGTTAGAAAGTGAATTACTAGATATAAAGAAAATTGCAGAAAAATCAACTATTGAGTTATTTTATAGTGTTCCTGAAGAAATTTTTGTAAAGGGTGAGATAAACCCTCATCTCACGGACTATCTTCTAGAAGCCAAAGAAATGGGGGCTCGTCATATTAAGTTTAATATAGGTGATTTTAAGAATTATCAGGGAAAGCTAACAGAATTGAAAAAATTAACTGAATATGGCATTAACGTCAGAGTTGAAAATGATCAAACAGAAACATCTGGAAAAATAGCAGCAATCAATGAATTTATGAAAGCGGTAACTCGAGAAGAAATTGAAATAAGTTATGTGTATGATCTTGGAAATTGGCGTTTTGTTGGTGAGGATGAAAGAGAAGCAGCTCAACAATTAGCAAAGTATGTCACTTATATTCATGTTAAGGATGTTGAAACGTCATCAGGAAAATCTGTTGCAACAGGTTTAGATCAAGGTGAAATTAATTGGCGAGATATTTTGGATATACTACCAACCGATCTTCCGATTGCTATAGAATACCCAACAACTCAAATGGACGAAATAATAGCAGCTAAAAAATTATTAGAGGAAGTGTAATTATGGAAAATCAAACAAAAATCGATCCAGAAAAATTTGCCTATCATTTCGTAGATACCATTAAACGTCCCAATATGGGAACTGAAGAAATGGAAAAAGCTGCTAAAGAATCACTAGCTGCTTACTTAACAGCGTACTATATCGCTCAAAGATTTAACAGTTTAGAAAATACTTTTTTTGAAGAAGAACAACATCATGAAGTATCTACTTATCAAAAAATACTGAGTGAACTGAATCAATACTAACTAGGGGAGGTTTTATTGTGGCAAGTGCTATAACGGGAATTTTATTAATTATCACATTTGCAATATTTATTGTTTATGCCATGAAGGGTGGGAACTTAACGGTTGGATTTTTTGTGATGGCAGTCTTATGGACAATCATCGGCATGGTTCCTTTTAATCAAGCAATTAAGGAAATTTTTACAGAACCAGTTTTAAATTACGGAAAAACAGCGTCCTATATCATTTTTGGTTCATGGTTTGGTCGCGTCCTAGTGGATACAGGGATTGCTGGAAGTATCAGTCGTCAAACTGAAAAAGTGGGAAAGAAAAGTCCGGTTATTGCAACGATTTTAATTTCGTTAGTTATTGCTTTGATTTTCACTAGTTCTTATGGAGTGGGGTCAGCGATTGCAGTGGGTGTGATATTACTACCTATTATGTTCTCCATGGGTGTTCCTAAAAATATTGCTGTAACCGTTTTTACGATGTCAATCGGTGCGGCAATGTATGTTAATAATGTGTTGTTCGTTCAATTTCAAGTCTTCTTTCCAAAAGTTGAATGGGGCAGTCATTACCAACGTTTTGGATTTGTAGCGATGGGAATTCAAATGGCCATTGTTATTTTGTTTATCTTATTCAATGCTAAAAAAATTAAAAATGGTCAAGCCGTTATTATTGCAGCAGAAGAAGGCGTGGAACAAATTGAAGTATCTAAATGGACTTACATCTTGCCAGTACTTCCTGTTTTGTTAAGTATTTTTGCTAAATGGGATGCCATACCAGCGTTACTAATTTCAATTATTATTGCCTTTTTAACCACTGGAAACATGAAAAGCTACACTAGATTTGTGACAAAGATGAATGAAACAGCAAAGCACGCGATTAGTGATATTGCAGGACTCTTGATTATGTTGTTTGTTTTAACCATGTTTCAATCAGCAGCGATTCATGCGATGTCAGGCTTTACAGAAATTTTTCAAGCAATCTTACCAAGTAGTAAATTAGTCTTAGTCATCATTGTTGCAATCATTGCCCCACTTTCATATTTTAGAGGGCCGTTAATGCTTTACGGAGCAGGAGCTGCTACTGCGGCTATCCTTGTTGGGACGGGTATGTTTGATCAATACTTTTTATATGGCTTACTCGTAGTGCCATCAATGATGGGCGTTTCAGCTTGTATTACTCAATCTTGGAATTTGTGGTCTGTTCAGTACGCAGAGCTAGATACAAAAACCTTTCTTTTAACAGGACTACCTTGGGCATGGGTAGCTACAGTTTTAAATTTATTTGCCGCTTACTTTTTACTATAACAATTAATGGAGGAATGAATCATGAGTAAATTTTTAACAATTGGAGAACCAATCGCCCTTTTCGGATCAGAGGAAATCGATAAAAGCTTGAAAGATGCGAAACACTTTCAAAAATTTTTAGCAGGAGCGGAAGTCAATGTTGCTGTAGGCGTTTCAAGATATGGTCATAGTACAGAATATATTACGTCACTGGGACAAGATCCCTTTGGTGATTTTATTAAAGATCAA
>CAUQFM010000109.1:0-7195 GCA_963517295.1 uncultured Vagococcus sp. | reverse complement strand
AAGTTCCTGAAACTATTGAAGAAATGATCAAGCTTCCAGGAGTAGGAAAGAAAACAGCAAATGTTGTAGCAGGGGACGCGTTTGGTGTTCCTGCAATTGCTGTCGATACACATGTTGAGCGAGTGGCTAAGCGATTACGCATTTGTAAACAATCGGCTTCAGTGGTTGAAGTAGAAGATGTTTTAATGAAAAAAATACCAAGAGATAGATGGATTCAAGCGCATCACACAATCATCTTATTTGGTAGGTATCATTGTGTGGCAAGAAAGCCAAAATGTGAAGGGTGTCCGTTATTAGACATCTGTCTTGAAGGTCAAAAAAATGTCTAGTAAAAATTAGGTGGGTCAAAATTCGTGTTGCTCTGAGTAACTGGAGGCAAAAATTGACAATCGATCTTTTTGATTGATCGTTTTTGGCGAAGTTGTCATGAGAGTAGACTTTTTATCCCTTGACTATTATAAAAAAGCGATTCAGAAATTAATTTCTGAATCGCTTTTTTTAATTTGTTTTTTTAGGAGGAGGAGGAGGAGGAGTTTCTCCGCTATTGTTATTATTATTTTCATTCTCATTCTCTTCATCTTTTTTAGGAGGAACAGAAGATGATTCTACTGGAGGAGGAGTAACTGAAGATTCCTTAGGAGGGACAGAAGACTCTGGAGGAGCGACTGAGTCCTTAGGAGGAGCAACAGATTCTTTAGGTGGATCTACTTTTTCAGCTTCTTTTTCTTTGACAGGTATGTAACTTTCAGAAGAATAAGAGCTGTATGACGTATTATAGGTCTTTTTACCTTGAGGACCAACATGACTATTTAAGTAGACTTCATTACCAATTTTCGTTACATCTTCAGGTTGTTTCCAATCTGTTACTTCAAGATTTTGATACAAGAAAGTCATATACTCACGATAAATATCCATAGCAAGTTGCTCATAGGCAATTGGGATTGGTTCGAGATACTCATTATAACCAGTCCAAACAGCAAATGAATATTTAGGTGTATAACCAGCGAAGGTCACATCTGGAGAACCCACACCCAAACCTTTTACTTTAGGAAGATCTTCATCTGAATAGTTAGATTTACCAGTTTTACCAGCTTGGATCAGTTGTGGAACTTGTGCATCTACACCAGTTCCTCTGATAATAACATCTTTTAACATATCAGTGATAATATAGGCAGTTGATTCCTTCATCGCACGATTACCATTTGGTTCGAATTTTTCTTCTGTGCCATCTTCATAAACGATTTTACTAACGTATGAAGGTTCATAGTAAACCCCACCATTAGCGAAAGCAGCATATGCTGAGGCTAATTGTTGAGATGATCCTTGCATTGTAATGGCGGATGATTCATAGACATCATTACCAAAGCCTAATTTTTTGATAAAATCTTTTGATTGATCAGTGCCGACTTCATCTAAGGCTTTTAGAGCAGGAACATTTCGAGAGTCAACGAGAGATTCTCTCATCGTTAAAGAGCCACGATATGCTCGGTCATAGTTATAAACTGGGGTGCCACTACTTTTGTATTTGTAAGGTTCGTCTACATAAATTTCACCAGAACCATAGTTTAGATTCTCGACAGAAGGACCATAGGCAACTAATGGTTTCGAAGTTGATCCAATGTCCCGTTTGTTTTTAACGGCTCCATTTCTAGCACGAAGGCCTTTGTCTTTTTGATTACGACTTCCGATTTGTGCGGTGACGTTTCCTGTTTTTACATCCACCAAAGTAGCAGTTGCTTGTAATTCGTCATCAGGGAAATTGATTGCTGAATTTTCATTATTGATTAAATTATAAAGATAGGTTTGAGCTTCCATGTCCATATTTGTATAGACTTTAAGTCCATCAGTATCAACATTTTTTTTCGATTTTTTATCAACTTCTTTGATAACTTCTGTAATATAGTTATCCGTTACAATATCTAAAGTAGAATCTTTTTTTAACGGAATTAAACCAGCATCAATTGGTTCAGCGATAGCTGCCTTGTAATCAGCTTCAGAAATTTTTTTATCTTTATACATTTCATTTAAAACAATATCACGTCTTTTTTTAGCATTATCTTTTTGTGTATAAGGATCATAATCATTAGGTGCTTGTGGAATACCAGCAAGCAACGCATATTGAGCTAATGATAAATCACCAAACTCCTTACCGTAGTAAGTTTTTGAAGCAGTTTTCATTCCATAAACACCGTTAGCCATATAAACTCGATTAATATAGTAGGTCAAAATTTCATCTTTTGATTTTTTCTTCTCTAATTCAACAGAAAGCCAAGCTTCTTGTGCTTTTCTTTTAACTGTTTGATCTTCTTTTTTATGAGAGAAATAAGAAAGTTTGATTAATTGTTGCGTTAATGTACTACCACCCTGACGATTATTTCCTTTGATATTTGAAAGAGCTGCTCCCATAATACGTATTGGATCGACTCCAATATGTTTTTCAAAGCGCTTATCTTCAATAGAAATAACAGCCTGTTTCATTGTTGGTGGAATTTCATTTGGTTTAATAATTTCTCGATTTTTTTCACCAAGAGTGACAATTGGATTTTCTTTGATATCGTAAACAATTGAAGAACGAGTATCCTCTAATTTTTTGAAATCTAATGCAGGTGCATCTTTTACATAGAAGAAAAAAGCAGCACTACCGATAACTAGAGGAATACAAATTAAAGTAAGTAAAATAATACAAGTGATGAGGATGATTTTACCTTTGCTTTTTTTTCTTTTTTCGGGTCTAATTCTGCCCGTGGGTCTATTCTCCATTAAAATAATCTCCTTCAATAAAATGTTGATCTAAAATGTTAAGGTATGGAATTCTAGGAACAAATCCTGGCTGAATCTCAAATCCATTTTTTTCAATATCAGAAAGTGGAATTGATTTCCTTCCTTCAGTAGCTTGTTTGTCCCAAAAATCAATAATAACAGTAGCAGATACTAAAAAGTAACGTTTGCTGGTTGAGAAGTAAATTAAAACAAAAGTAATACCATCTTGTTTTAAGCAATTTTTCATATGAATGATTTGATGTTCGTGAAAATTACTTAATGGAAAAGATGTTTTATTTTTTGTTTGTTTAGCTTCAAAGTCAATATACTTACCTTTATAAACGCCATTGTAGTCAGTTGTTGAGGCTTCTTTAAAGTAGGCTTCTTTAATAACTGCCGCACTTCTTTTAGGGTAATCAACAGAAACGATTTGAATGGGTGTAGGCTTTTTGTGAATAACAGCTATTCCCTTATCTAAGTAGTATTGATTAGTTTGATTAATTTCAGCTTCAAAAGACATTCCACGATTGGCAAAAGTAACAGATTTCTTTTGCTTTTTATTACTATTTTGAAATGTTCGATTAAGGCTTCCTTTAGGATAATTTATAGTCAGATATATCACACTCCTAGTCAGTATTATATCAAATAATTTATTACATTGAAAAGAAAATAAGTTAAAACTTGCTTTTTACTTAAAATAAATCACTTATTTTAAATTTTTTTAATAAAATAGTTGTTTTATAAGGGAAAAATCTTTATAGTGTATATGAATAGAACAATTTTCAATTTGATTTATTAAAAATAATTAGTTACAATTGAAATATTATGTTATGTTTTTTTATTAGTGTCAGTGAGTAATTAAAAAGAGGTGTATTAATTGGCTAAATTAGTGTATTCAGCTAGAGATATTTTACAAAAAGAATTTAAGACTAAAGTCAGAGGCTATGACCCAATTGAAGTGGATGAATTTTTAGATAATGTTATCAAAGATTATGAAGCTTATAATCAAGAATTGTTAGCTTTAAAAGAAGAAAATCATCGCTTAGTTAACAAAGTGGATCAGTTAACACAAAACCAAGCGACTTTATCAAGAATGAAACAAGATGCACCAAAAACAACAGCAGTAACTAATTTTGATATCCTAAAACGTCTATCTAACTTAGAAAAACACGTTTTTGGAAGTAAGTTAGAAGAAGCACCAACATCTGATATTTCTGATAATGCTAAAAGTATGCTAAACAACGCTGCTAAAAGAGTATTAGATGAAAAAGAAGATTTAGATGCAACAAGACGCTTCTAAGAATAAAAATTAAATAGTAATCTGTAGTTTTCGGATAACCGCAGCTGTCAAAGGTTGAGGAAAGTCCATGCTCGCACAAACTGAGATGTTTGTAGTGTTCGTGCTTAATGAAAAAATAAGTTAAGGTATTCTTGAATAAAGAATAACGGCAGAAAAAACAGCTAAGGTGTTAAGCTACGCTGGAGTATTCTTGAAAGTGCCACAGTGACGAAGTAATTTTAGAAATGAAATTAGTGGAACGGGTAAACCCCTCGAGCGAGCAACCCAAACTTATGGTAGGGGCACCTTTTTCAGGGAATTGAACTTAGAAAAAGGACAGAGTAATTTGTAGACAGATGGTTATCGTTAATAATTGTTCCTGACAATTATTGATACAGAACATGGCTTATAGAAAACTACAGCATTCAGGGTTGCCTTCCTTAATTTATTTTTTGGAAGGCTTTTTTTATAGATAAATTTTAAAAAAAAGGAAGATTATAAATGAAAGAATATAAATTAGTCGCAACAGCTGCTAGTGGGATTGAAGCCCTAGTAGGTAAAGAATTAAAAGATTTAGGTCTTGAGTGTCAAGTTGAAAATGGGAAAGCTATTTTTAACGGAGATATTGAAACGATTGCGATGACTAATCTATGGTTAAGAACAGCAGATCGTGTAAAAATAATTGTAGCTGAGTTTGAAGCAACAACTTTTGAAGAATTATTTGAAAAAACAAAAGCAATTGCTTGGGAAGATATTTTACCAATGGATGCTGAATTTCCAGTTGCTGGAAAATCAATTAAATCAACTTTATTTAGTGTTTCAGATTGCCAATCAATTACTAAAAAAGCAATTGTTAATCGTTTAAGTGAGTATTATTCAAGATATGGACGTTTACCAGAGACAGGGGTTAAATTTCCGATTGAAGTGGCTTTACTTAAAGATAAAGTAACGATTACTCTGGATACAACAGGCCCAAGTTTGTTTAAACGTGGTTACCGATTAGAAAAAGGTGGCGCACCGCTTAAAGAAAATATGGCAGCAGCTATTATTCAATTAACTAATTGGCGCAAAGACCGTCCGTTTTATGACCCAGTATGCGGTTCAGGAACATTTTGTATTGAGGCAGCTCTGATGGGACGTAATATGGCACCTGGACTTAATCGTGAGTTTATGTTTGAATCATGGCCTTGGGTAGATAAAGCAGCAGTTGAAAAGGTTCGTGAGGAAGCTAAGGGTAAAATAGATCACGATGTAAAATTAGATATTACGGGAACAGACATTGATCCTAAAATGATTGCTATTGCGAAAAGAAATGCAGAAGAAGTTGGATTAGGGGACGATATTACCTTTAAACAAATGAATTTAAGTGATTTTACGACAGATAAAGAATATGGTGTTATTGTAGCTAATCCGCCATATGGGGAACGTTTAGGTGAAGAAGAAACAGTTCAGGCGTTATACAAATTGATGGGTAAAACATATCGATCAATGCCTACTTGGAGTAAATACTTTTTAACAAGTGACTTAAGCTTTGAAAAACATTACGGTCCAAGATCTACTAAGAAAAGAAAATTATATAATGGTGCATTACGTACAGATTTATTCCAATATTGGGGCACACGTCCACCAAGAAAACCAAGAGAAGAGAGGGAATCAAATGACTAAAGAACAAGAATTTTTAGCTTATTTAAAAGAGATTTCATTACTTCAAGAAGCAGTTGGCTTATCTGAATGGGATAGCCAAACTGGAATGCCAGAAAAAGGCGCAACGTACCGTGCTGAGATGTCTAGTTATTTATCAGGAATGGCTTTTGAGAAATCAACGAACCAAACCATGAAAGATTATTTAACTTATTTTGAAGCCAATCAAGATGAGATGTCTAATTTTGGTAAACAAGTTTATGCTAAAACAAAGGAAAATTTTGACTTAAATAATAATATTCCGGTGGATCGTTTCCAAGCTTTTTCAAAACTAACATCTAATGCGCACAGTATTTGGGTAAATGCTAGAGAAGCAAAAGATTATGGCATCTACAAAGAAACATTGGAAGAAATTATCAAAATGACCAAAGAATTTATTCCATTGTGGAAAAAATCAGAAGCAACAAACTATGATGTTCTTTTAAACCAATACGAACCAGGTATGACAACTGCTATCCTAGATGATGTTTTCAAACAAGTAAAAGATGGCATTATGGAAATCAGAGCTGAGATTGAAGCAAAAGGCACTATTCCAAGAACAGATTTTGTTCGTTACAATGTACCGATTGAGCAACAAAAAGAATTTATTACAACAGTAATCGAAAGAATCGGTTATGATTTTTCTAAAGGTCGTTTAGATGATACTGTTCATCCGTTTATGCTGAACTTAAATCGTAATGATGCCCGTATTACAACAAGATGGGCTGAAAACGACTTCACCATGGCAACGCTAGGTACAATTCATGAAGCTGGTCATGGTATGTACGAACAACATGTTGATGCGAAGTATGATTACACACCACTTGCTGGTGGGACATCTATGGGAATTCATGAGTCGCAATCATTGTTCAATGAAATTATTGTTGGAGGAAGTAAAGCTTTTTGGAGCAAACAGTACCCACTTTTACAATCATTGACAGGGGATACATTTAAAGGAATTGATAATGATACTTTCTACAAAGGTCTTAAAGAAACAAAACCAAGCCTTGTTCGTATCGAATCAGATTCATTAACTTACCCACTCCACATTATTATTCGTTATGAAATCGAAAAAATGATTTTCAACGATGAAATTGATGTGGCAGATCTTCCAAAAATTTGGAATGATAAATATGAAGAGTATTTAGGAATCCGTCCTGAAAATGATTTAGAAGGTATTCTACAAGATGTTCATTGGGCAGGTGGTAGCTTTGGCTACTTCCCATCATACGCATTAGGCTATATGTATGCCGCGCAACTACATCATGCGATGAATAAAGAAATGGATGTTGAGGAAATCTTGGCTTCTGATGACTATTCATCAATTCGGAAATGGTCAACAAAACATATCCACCAATATGGTAGCTCAAGAAAACCAAATCAATTAATTATGGATGCAACAGGTGAAAACTTAAATCCCCAATATTTAATTGATTATATGAGAGATTTATATTTTGATGTTTATCAAGTGAAATA
>CAUQFM010000108.1:0-7253 GCA_963517295.1 uncultured Vagococcus sp. | reverse complement strand
TGCTTGGAGCTAAGCGTCTTTTTCATCACCTTTATTTAAAAGGCTGGTACTAGGGTTTCACTGTGTTCTTTTTCTAAAAATTGTTTTACAGAGTTGCTTGTCATTACTTTTTTTAATTCTTTGATACTTTCAGATTCTTTATTATCTTCTCTTGTGACTAAAGAAATGGCAAATCTTTCATCAACTGTTTTTTCTAAGAATAATGCGTCTGTTGGTTTCAAACCAATTTTAGCAATGTAAGTCGGATAATTATAAACTAAAGCCACGTCTTTTTCATTATAGGCTTCCGCTAAGTTAAGCAAATCAATCGAAACAAATTCTAAATTTTTATCATTCTTTTCGATATCTTTTAATGACCCTTCAAAACCAACCCCATCTTTAAGTGTGATTAATCCTTGTTCGGCTAGAATAGCTAATGCCCGACCTTCATTAGAGATATCATTAGGAATAGCTACTTTAGCTCCATTCGGAATATCTTCAATTTTTTTGTAGTCTTTTGAATAAAATCCGACTTTAGCATTATATATTTTTTGAATAGCAACTAGTTCCGCTTTTTTCTCTTGGTTAAATTTTTTCATATAGGGTTCATGTTGAGCAAAATTCGCATCGACTTCTTTGTTCTTTAATAATTCATTGTATTGAATATTATCATTGACTTGAACAAGTTCGATTTTCCAACCATCTTTTTCTGCTTCTTTAGCAGCCACCTCTACCACATCAGTCATTGGTGTGGTTTGTGAAGCAACTTTGATTACTTTTTCTTCTTTATTCTTTTGAGCTACCTCTTTTGTTCCTTCTTGGGCTTTACCTCCACATGCTGCCATGCCTAAAACTAAACCTGCTAAACTTAATGTTACGATTAATTTTTTCATTTGACTGACTCCCTTTTATCTAATTTTTTACTAATAAATGTTCCTAACAATTGAATACTACCTACAATAACGATCATCAATACAATTGTCGTATACATTACTTCATACTCATAGCGCTGATAGCCAAAACGAATGGCAAAGTCACCAATTCCTCCGCCACCAACAACTCCCATAATAGTTGAATAAGACATAAGACTAATCGTTATTGATGTAAAACTAAGAACTAAACCACTTCTAGCTTCTTTCAGTAGAAAATAATAAACATACTGAAAATTAGTAACACCTAGTGAATTAGCTAGTTCTTCGACTTCTTTTGGTAAATCTAATAAAACTTGTTCCACTAAACGACCAAAGATAGCAATGGCAACTAGGCTTAATGGAAATGATGCAGCAACTGGACCAAAAGCTGTTCCAAAAATATATCTAGTCACGGGGATAATCGCTACAACTAACAAGAGAAATGGGAAGGACCTAATAATATTGACGTAGCTATTTAAAATCAACATCAATAATTTATTTTTATTTCTACCTTCTGGACGAAATAAAAACAAACTAATTCCAACAACTAAGCCAAAAATCAAACCTAATAATAAAGAAATACCTAACATAATACCTGTTTCTCGTAATGCCTTTAACATATCTGGTAAATAGTAAATAACTTGCTTCATTGGCTTAGTACTCGCTTTGCTTTTTCTGGATAGCTTTCATCATCGGTTAAAAAAGATTTTTTTCTAATTGATAGATTAGAAACGATTTTACCTTGCTCCATTACAAACACACGATCACAGCAGTGCTTGATAGCATTTAGATCATGACTAACAAAAATAATAGTTGGTAGAAATGCTTGATGAACTCTTTCTAATAACATAATCATTTCCCGAGTTGTCTGCTCATCTAAGGCACTTGTTGCTTCGTCTAGAAGTAATACCTTAGAATCTGTTATTAAGGCTCGAGCAAGAGCTACACGTTGTTTTTGTCCCCCACTAAGAGATGATGGATAATCGCTTATTTTTTCTGCTAAACCAACAAAAGTTAGTAGCTCTTTTGCTTTTCTTATATCTTTTTTTCCTTGTAATTTTAATGGCAAATGAACATTATCAATAACCGTTAAATTATTTAGTAAATTGAACTGTTGGAATAACAGACTCATTTCTTTTTGCTGCTCTCTCATCTCAGATTTACTCAAATTTTTAATCAAACGATTATCTAATAATATCTCACCTGTAGAGGGGGATTCCATTAACTGGATGACTCGTAGGAGAGTTGATTTTCCTGAACCACTTTCACCAACAATTCCAACTATTTCTTGCTTTTCAATTTTTAGATTAATTGAATTTAAAACTTGAGTGTCATCATACTGCTTAGAAACATTTCTCAACTCAATCATTAACCAATTCTCCCAGCAAAAGTAATATCAAGCTTTCTTTATCTAATCCACTGAAATATAACTCAATATCAATGTCTATTAATCCACTCATTAATTCGTTAAAAATCAATCGCTTACCTTTTAATTTTTCACAAACTTCCTGTTGGCTTTTTTGACTGAAATAATCACCAGAAAAAGAAATTTCTTCGATTTTACCTTTCTCTATAGTAAAAGAAACTTCAATCAAACCAACATTTTTAATATATGCTTTTCTTTTAACATCAAAAATTTGATGATGACCATATACCCAATCATCATGACTATAAATTTCAGAAACACTTTTCTGAATCTGCTCTTGATCAAATTGAGACAATATAATTTCTTGAGAAGAGATTTCCTTTATACTATCTACCTTAAAAATCCGCCTGATCAACTCATCCCTGAATTCCTCTATCGTTAAATTATGATAGTTATCAGTCAAATATGGCTTGATATTGGTCACTCTCGCTTCGACTGACTGAATATGATTTGTTTTTATTTTTTCTTTCGATACGATTAGATACTTTTCCATCCTTTTTAAATCTACATCAAAAAGTAGTGTCCCATGAGAAAAAGTTCTTTGATTCTTTGTATACATCGCATTTCCAGATATTTTTTTACCCTCAATAAAAAGGTCATTTCGACCATTAATGGATATATTATCAACACCCATTGCTTTTAATGCTTCGACAATTGGCTGAGTTATGGTTGTATAGTCACCGAATTTCAACTGATCTTTTTTGACAACAAAACTAAAACTAACATTTCCTAAATCATCAAAAACAGTGCCACCACCAGATAATCGTCTCGTTATAATAATTCCATCTTCTATAGCTTGATCAACAGCTACCTCTTCATAAATATTTTGATGGTTTCCGACAATGAGACAAGGATTTTGAATATACATTAAAAGAATAGGCTCGTCTATTTCGAGTGTACTCATTAAATAATCTTCAGTAGCTAAATTAATTCTAATATCACGACTTTCCATTCTGTGAAAAAGCATTCCCTAAAAAACTCCTTTCAAACTCAACGAATTGAGTCTAACCATTTATTTCTTCCGTATCAATTTTTTTATTCTTTTCACAAAAATAACAATTTTTATTATTTTAATAAAACAAAGATTAACCAATGATATTAAGCCTTTTCTTGAGTTTATTTGAATCAACTTAAAACACAATTTTGTTTTAAGGTCAAAAAAAAATAAACCTAAATTAGGTTTATTTTAACGGTCATTCATATAAAAAAGAACTTCTTTACCAGTCAATTTTCTGATTTCAGTTTTTGGAAACTCTTGATAATTATCAGTTTTAAAAATAGGTGTTTTATTACATTTTATCGTTTTGTTTCGTTTTAAATAATTGATTAACTCAGGTTTATCACGAAATATTTTAAATGTGCTTCGATTTTTATCTGGTTTCAGTTCATAGATAGCACAAGATTGTTTCAAAACATACTCTGCAGTTCTAAAATAAAGTTTAGCATCTTCTAAAGATTTAAAAGGGAAATTCCAGCGATAAAGCCCCCTTGTTTGATCCTTTTCGATACAAATGCACCGATGACACGTTCCACAAATATATTGAGTATGCTCACTCAAACATTCATATGGTTTATACATAGGTGTTACACGATTTTTTTCACTATAACATTCTGGGCAAATAGTCATCCTGGTTCCCTCCTTTTCTTTTAATTTTAACATTAAATAGTCTTTTTTCGCTACATTATAATTAAATAACCTTTTTAATCTCAACAAAAAACTATTTATTTGTTCTTTTTAGATAAAACAATACAAAAGACTGACAAACTGTCAGCCTTTTTCTTGTTTATCAATTCTTCCAGTTGATTGGAGCAAAACAATTTTTTATCCACTCTGTTTTATCCGGGATTAAAAATCTGCTCCTTCGGTAACTTCTCTAATATCAAGCAATCCAAAAAGCGGATTGTTTGATATTACTTCCAGTTACTCAGAGCAAAACGCTTTTTTATCCACTCTAATCTCCTATAGTATTTGACTCAGAGTAATCATTAGTGGAACTGTGATTAAACTGACTAATGTCGATGAAATAATATAATTTGAAGCCAGCTGACCTTTGCCTTGGTACATTTCGGCAAATACTGAATTAAGTGAACCAGAAGGCATAGCCGCAACTAAAACTAACAAAGCAAATACCATTTCATTGGAAATAAATGGCCTGAAGATAAACATCGCTAAAACAGGGATCAAAATCAGACGAATCAAACAAAATAAAATAATATCCTTGTTCTTAATTAATTTTTTAAAAGATGTTCCATAGAACATTGCCCCATTAACTATCATTGCCAAAGGTGCTGTAAAAGATGCTAACACCTGTATTGGTGTTCCCAGAAAAATTGGTAGCCTAATATCCAATACAAATAGTAACATTCCTAAAGCCATACTTAAAATAGCAGGTGTTTTTAGTACTTTTTTAAGCGAAATTATCAAGGTTCCAGAAAAGATTGATTCTCCTATGCTAAATAAAAAAAGATTAAAAATAGTATTAAAGGAAACTAAAACAATTAACCCAACTTCTCCATATAGAGAATCGACAATTGGAATCCCGATAAACAATATATTTGAAAAGATACAACAAGCACGCCAGGTTTCTTTTTTTTCAGAGTTAATTTTAAATAATCTTGTTAGTATAAAACTAAGTATGATTAAAAAAATAATCAAAATCAATGCGACAAGTAACGATTCTTTAATTAACCGAAATTTTTCAGTCGTATAAGGAGTTTGAAAACTATTAAAAATGGCACACGTTAAAGCAAAATTTGATAGAAAAAAACCAGCTTCTTTTAAGCCTTGATCACTAATTTTACCAATCTTCGCTAGATAATAACCCACTGAAAGATAGACGAATAGCATCACATTTTGTTCCAAAATCAGTAAAAACATTTATTTTTCTCAACTCTCTTTTTTAAGATACAATCTAATTTCAAGAAAGTTCACCTGTAATGAATTGTGCTTCTCCATCTGCAAATGACCAGTCTTCATCTTCATTTTCAAAAAATGAAATTAAAACATCTTTTTTGCTAAATCCCATTTTTTCATGTAAATCAGATACCAACTGTTTATAAAATAATAGCTTCATTGCTTTTTCTCTTTTTCTACTAAATATTTGAATCGCTACTTTGTCCTCTGTACGAACAAAACCTAGACCTGTATCCTCTAAAATCATGTCTTCTGATTGGTGTCGTGTTACGATTTGATAACGATCACCTTCTGGAATATCAAACGCTGCTACAGCATTATGATGGATTATTTCTAATAATTCTGTTGTTTTTTCTTGTGAATAATGTTCCAAAATATCTATTTTAAATAATGGCATTTCATCTGCTCCTTTTTGAGTAACTTATGAGTATTTTTTGATTACATTATATATGATATAGGTCTTTAATAGCTCTGTCAAATGATTAAGTTTTGATTATATTTTTGTATAATAAAAAAGCTGCTCTCAAATAGAGAACAGCTTTATATGTTGATCACTCAACAAAAATTTTATTATTTAGCTAATTCTGTTTTAGCTGTTTCAGCAAGAGCTGTGAAAGCTTCTGCATCATGAATAGCTAATTCAGATAACATTTTACGGTTGATGTCGATTTCAGCTAATTTCAAGCCGTGCATCATTTTGCTGTAGCTTAAACCGTTCATACGAGCGCCAGCATTGATACGAGCGATCCATAATTTACGGAAGTTACGTTTAGTTTGTTTACGATCTCTAAAAGCATAAGTGTGAGATTTCATCACTTGTTCTTTTGCTGTTTTGAATAATGTGTGTTTTGAGCCATAGTAGCCTTTAGCTAACTTAAGCACTTTTTTACGACGTTGGCGACTTACTGTTCCACCTTTTACACGTGCCATGATAATTCCTCCTTGGGGTTCTTAAATTTGTTATTTTTTAGTCATTATCAAAAACTAAAAAACTTATCTCATTCCTGTCAACATTTGACGGATACGTTTGTAATCGCCTTTTGATACCATTCTTGGACGACGTAATTGACGACGTTGTTTTTTAGTTTTACCGTGGAAACGGTGACTTGTAAACGCGCGATATCTTTTTAATCCGCCACCACCTGTACGTTTAACACGTTTAGCTAGTCCGCGGTGAGTTTTCATTTTTGGCATTTTATTTTCCTCCTCAAATTCTTGTTACTTATCTGCTTTTGGTGCAAGTACTAGAAACATACTTCTACCATCCATTTTTGCTTTTTGTTCTACTGTCGCAATGTCAGTAGTTTCATCAGCTAAACGGTTCAAGACGTTCTGACCAATTTCTTTATGAGTAATCGCGCGACCTTTGAAACGGATAGAAGCTTTCACTTTATCACCTTTTTCAAGGAATTTACGAGCGTTACGAAGTTTTGTATTAAAATCATTCACGTCGATTGTTGGACTTAAACGTACTTCTTTAACATTGATTACTTTTTGTTTTTTGCGAGCTTCACGTTCTTTTTTCTGTTGTTCAAAACGGAATTTACCGTGATCCATTACTTTTGCAACGGGTGGTTTCGCAGTGGGTGCTACTAAAACTAAGTCTAAGTTTGCACTCTCAGCAATTCTCAATGCTTCAACTTTACTTTTAACACCTAACTGTTCGCCGTCTGCCGAGATTAAACGTACTTCTTTTGCACGAATGCCGTCGTTTACCATAATATCTTTTGCTATGGTCATTCACCTCCATAATTTTTAGAGAAAAAACGAAAAAAAACGAGTCCTTTTAAAATTTAAAAGTCCCGCACCTAACAAATCAACCTTATATAAATAAAGGTGATTTCATTATCTAGCCCAGTCATAAACATCACTCAGGCGAGAAGCGGGTGCTTCTTCTTAATTTCTCAACTCCATTAGTATATCTTATAACCATGAAAGGTGTCAACTATTTTCTTTATATATTTTCACTATTATCATTCGAAAGTGATAATGTCTTAAGTAGGACGAAAGATAAAATGTCCCA
>CAUQFM010000107.1:0-7458 GCA_963517295.1 uncultured Vagococcus sp. | reverse complement strand
TTTCCTTAGAAGTTGCATCCATGAATTTTGGTAAATCAATTGCTAGCTCTTCAACAAAACTGTTTAATAATTGTTGCCCACCTTTTACACCATTAGGATCTACAACCTTCAATTCACTGTTTTTCCCTTTACGCTCTACTACAAGGCCATTACTCATGACAATGTGTAAATGTGGCGGAATAACTGAACCTTCCCGATGAGCTTGGCTGGGTTTGTATTTATTGCCACCTAACGCCCAGGCAATGGAATCTAAAATACTAGTTTTCCCTTGATTATTCGGACCACCAATGATTGTTAATCCGTTTGCGTTCGGCTCAATTTTTACAGCTTTTACTCGCTTTGTATTCTCAATTTCAAGTTTGTTAATTTTAATCATTTGACGGTACCTCCAGTGATAAAATATCTTTAATGATTGCTAACTTGCCTAATTCAAAATGTTCCTCACAACAACCATTAGCTTGTAAAACTTTACCCATACAATGCGTTAACATAGCCAGTAGATTTTCATTCGTACCTTCTAGTACAGCATTGACTCTTCCGTTTGAATCTAGTTTAATATTTATTTCTGCAGCGTTTTTAGTCATTTATCTTTTCCTCCTAGTTTTTAAATGTGGCAATCAACAATTGTAATAAAGCAGTCTTTGTTTTTTTCAATTGTCGAAACAAAAAGTTCATTATAGTTTTCAACACTTTCTTTTGATTCATCACTAAGTCCGAACCAACCCATTTTTCCTTTTGATAGCCACTCTCCCTCTGGAGTTATAAGAGCATAAGTTCTTAAACTAGACTGAATTTCTGCATATTGCTCTTTAGTTCCAAATGTTCTGACAAAGTAATCTTCATTATAAAAAGTACGAAAATCAGATTCGGTCTCGTCATTTCTTAGGCCGCTATGATCCACTACAACTTCCCAATAGCGAATCGCTCTATCATACATTTCTTTATCTTTTGATAAATCAAGGTCAGCAATTTTACAACTATCAGCCTTTAATCCCTCTTTGGTTTTTAACAAACCTTTCCATCTTCCACCGATTTGATACCAATCCCATTCGGATTTTGGGTTATAAGAAGAAAACACACTTCCATCTGGCTGAATAGTATCTTCTTCGTACCTAATACCTTCTTGATAAAGTTCTTCATCAGTCCATTTAAGCTTTTTTGGAAATTCGTTTTTCACATAATTTAAATGGCTTTCTCCACATCCCTCTGAATACTTTTCAGGATTAGCTAGATACTCCTTATAAGTTCCATTTTTATATTCCTCAATCTTGTTTCTTTCAATTGCAATAATTTCTTCTTTTGAAATATAATGTGGTACTTCTTTATTTTCATCAAAAGGAGCCAACAATTTTTCTACTTCTTCTGGAGTTCCTTTTTTTGATATAACAGCAACTGTAAAATGACTCATTTTTAATTTGCTCCTTTTCGTGGTATAATGTGGTATAATATTTTTTCTGATATGACTAACTAGGACTGCAATCCTTAGTTGGTCTTTTTTTCACTGTAAATTGGACGTATCTGTTCTATTCTTGTCGTTTGTATTAAACCATCAACATTAATAAGGTCAACTAATTTGCAACCATTAAACCGTGGCTTATCTATTGACAAAACCTTTACCTTTTCACCTATATCTAATCTATGTCCTATAGGATTTTGACTAACAACACGATAGTAACCAGTGAATAATTTCTTACGTTGGCGTTTGTTCATTCATTTTCACCTCCTTATAACCCGTATTCACTCATGAACTCTTCGTATAAATATTCTGCTTCTGGAGAATCATAAAGGTCAAACCTGTTTTTATAACCTCTTTCTGGCTGATTAAATGTTTCCTCAAATCTTTTGTATACATAATCTAGAAACTCAAGCTTTTCTTCTTTTGTTTTCAAATCAATTAAATGAATTGAAAATGTCTTGGCAAGTTTTTCTTTACACTGTAATTCTGTAACAACTTTACTCATTTATTTATCACCTCCTTTAATTTAAGCATTCCCATGATCTCGTAAAATCTGAACAGCTTTATCGGTATCGCCATGTGCAGCACGTATTGCATATTTGATAGAATCAACTGCATCTACTCCCGTTTTCTTTTTTACTTGATGAATCATGAATTCAGTAACAACTACTTCGTAAATATAAGGATGTGGCTTCAAAGTATCTTGTAATAGCTTCTTGTCTACTTCACTTAAAATTAAGCGTTGGCCATTATCATCTTTGACATACGTTCCTTTTGATTCTTTAGCGTAGTAGTTCATTGCTAGTACCTCTTTCCGCCAACAACTCTCCTTCAAAACTAAAGTATTGATGAAGTTCTTTTCCAGAAGAATCTTTGACTATGGTAAGAATGACCTGGACGACTTTTGAAGATTCGACAATTTTCTGATTTTCAATATTATTAACCATATTTCCTTCACTCCTTCCCAAATGAGCAAAACGTTTATCGTTAAAATCTTGATGAGCTTTTTTTGATTTAATGCTGGTTTTTTATTTGTCTGCAAGAACTTGGATATCTCCACTTTTTCTTAGCTTTCCTATTTTTTGACTGATTGATGAATGTTGTCTCTTTAGGCTTTTAGCCAAATAATCTAAATTTGAAGTAAAGCCATTCTCGTCAAATTCAATATTTTCTAGTAACCAATTCACATTAGCTTCTAGCCAAGGTATTTGTCTTTTTCCTTTAATACGACCTTGCATTCTTAATTTTGAAATACGGCATTGAATTGCAGATTCACTTCTATCAAACCGTTCTGCGATAGATTTAATTGGACACCCTTGTTTGTGCATTTTAATAATTCCATTTGTCTCTTCATCAGTATAGGATCTACCTTTACTATCAATTTGAAGTGAATTATCTACCTTCGGCAAATCATCAGTACGTCTTAAAATACTTATTTTCTTTTCGATAGATTTATCTGATCGTTCTAAATGTGAAGCCATTTGAGAAATATTTACAACTTTATTCGTTTCATCCATTAAAGCACTACGTTTGATATACTGAATTTCTTTAGTTGTCCAATTTCTAGCCAAAATTACTGCTCCTTTCCATCCCATTGATACACAACTTCGGTGACTCGGATTTCAACAGCTTTATAACCTCGATTCCTCATATAAGCCAGCCCTTCTCTTAACTGCAGATAGCTGTCATACGATTTAACGAAAGGACGGTTACAATGGATAATCGAGATCACGCGGATTATAATGATGACTGCTGCTACCATTACAAGTAAAATGAATTGGTAAAAGTTCATCAGGTTCCCTCCTTCCTATTTTTTAGCCACCATTCATCATGTAGATAGTTAAATATTTCCGGATTTCTGAAATGCCATTCTCTGCCAATTTTTTTTACTAATTTCTTTTTTACTTGTTCTTCTGTACATAAATTTTGACTAATCCATATAGGCTCTTTGCCTATAGTGGCAACCATTACTTTCATTTTTACCCACGGCTTTAATAAATCCATTTCGGCCTTTAACTTTTCGAATTTCTCATTTACTTTTTGTTCAATTAATTCATCTACTAACTCATCTAGTGCCATGTGCGACACCTCTCTTATCCCGGATAGGTTTATTTTTTCATCACTGTCTTTCGTTATACTTTTTGCAACTATTCATCAAAATAAAAAAGTGAAAGCATCTTTTTCCCATACGTTTTTACTAACACTCTGATTTCAGATGGAGTGAAATCTGATCCTGTTCCATTTAATCGATGACTTAATGTTGCATCTTTTAAATTTAGAACTTTCATGAAGTCTTTTCTTTCCACATCATTTAGTATCATCCATGCCATTAATTCTTTATAAGGTGGACGTTTTCTTTTTTTATCATTTTCCATCAATGTTTTTCTCCTCTCTTTAAATCGTTCGTTATACTTTTTGCAACTTCTTGAATATAATATAGCACTTAATTTTCTGATTGTAAAGAAATAACTTTATATTTTTTGCAACTTTTTTAGTATTTTTGTTGTATTTTTAGCAACTATGATTTATACTTCATTATATAAAATAAATTTACTTATCCAGAAGGGTGAAAATAAATGTATAGTTTTGGGGAAGAAATAAAAAAAGTTAGAATGGCAAAAAGAATGTCACTTGACGAAATGGCTGAATCTTTAAATAGTTATGCTGAAAAATTGAACGAATCTGGAAAAGAGCAATTTTCAACATCTATAAATAAAAGTTTAATCTCAAGATGGGAAAATGGAAAAACAGAACCTCGTATGGACACGATTAGATTACTATCAAAATGGTCTGGAGTTTCAGTTAATAAATTACTAGGTTTTGATACAAATGAGACAACAGCTAACCCAGCAATGGAAACAATTGCAGCACATATGGCGGATAGTGAAAAAAAACTAACAAAATCTGATATAGATAAAATTAATGATTATATTGATTTAATCTTAGATTCAAAAAAATAACGGAGTTGGTATATGAATAGCTATGAGGTTCTATTAGATGAAATATGTAGTAACATAAACGTTGTAGAAGCTGAATTGTTTAACGCTACTGGGCTTCTTGGTGTATATAAAGAAGGTAAAGGCATTATCATTGATAAAAACATGGAAACTGATTTAAAAAAAACAACTTTGATGGAAGAATATATGCATAGTAAATATACTGTTGGCAATATTTTGGATCAATCTAGCATAGAAAATAGAAAGCAAGAACTTTTAGCTAGAAAATATGCTTATATTGAACTAGTCCCTTTAGACGCCTTAATTGAAGCTTATAGTTTAGGTCTTACACAATATTACGAAGTAGCGGATTTCCTCGAAGTAGATATTGAATTTTTATGGGATGCTACTAATTATTACAAATCAACTTATGGTACAATGTTTCAATATAAAGGCGTTTTAATACATTTTAGCAATACAATTACAATGGAATTCAAATAAAAAATCCCTAGCAAGTGCTGGAACACTGCTAAGGATTGATACTCACGCTATCAAACATGGTATAAAAATATTATATCATAAGGAGATTTAAAATGAAAAAATTAATTAGTTTAAGTTTGGTTGGTATATGTACATTACTATTAGTTGCTTGCGGAAGCAACACGGATTCAGGCTCAAAACAAGAAGAACAGTCAAAGTCTTCATCTAGCGTAAAGGCAAGTTATTCAAATGAGGATTTAAAAACAATTTTCACTTCTTTATCAGATTCATTCGTTGCAATGCAAAGTAGTATGATTGCTGACGACTCAACAAAAATTAACGAAAGCGCTGAAAAAGCTCTTGAATTATCTAAAAAAACAAAAAAAGAATTACAAAAAGAAAAAACAGAACTGGCAAAAGATTTATCAAAATACGCAACTTTAATTAGCGATCTTGCAGTTGCTGTAAAGAATTCCGATGTTGAAGTAATCACAAACTCAGGTCAAAAAATAGGTGAACAAGTTGGATTGTTATCAAGAACTTATTTTGATGATTATATTCCGGAATCAATAACTAAAATGATGAATGATAATAAAGAGAGTAATGTAAAGGCGGAAAAAGAGAAGAAAAAAACTACTTTTGGTCTTGGCGAATGGTGGGAAGTAGAAAATGGTTGGAAACTAAAAATTAACAGCGTGACACCTACCGATGAACGAAATCAATTTTCTGATAAAACACCTGCTCAAGTTGTCGTAATTAACTACACCTACGAGAATCTTGGATACGAAGGTAAAGTACAAGATTTGTTTATGACGCCAAGTAATGTAATAGATAGCGGAAAACTTATGGCTGAAACATACCCTTCTGGAGCTTCTACAAGTCCTAAACCTACTCCTATTGGAGCAATTATGGAAGGCGCAGAATCTGCATATGGACTACAAACTGAAGGTGGAGAAATTACCGTCACTTTCAGCCAACGAGATAATTTTTCAGAAAAGCATACAGCATCTTTTGTAGTTCCAGTCTCAAACTAAATAACAGTTTAACACAAAAATAAGCACTCTCTCAACTTGGCGGAAGGTAGAGTGCTTAGCTTAAAAAGGCAACCTTTAACAAGGCTTCTTTTTCATATATATTTTACCATATTCTCTATACATAAGAAAGGATGTGATAAAACTTTAGGCCTACTACCACCAACCTCTCTTATCCCGGAAGATACGGAGGAAAAAATGGCAGAACCTAAAAAAACAGCAAACGGAAAATGGATTATTCGAGTAAGATATAAGGATCCTTTTACAGACGAATGGTCAGAAAAACAATTTACACGATCAAAAAAAAGCGAATGTAAAGATGTTGAAACGAAATTTCTTAACAGCATTTTATCTGGGGTTAATCCTCAAAAAATTACATTAATGAATTTTTTAACTATGTGGAACAATACGTTTAAAGTTGGAATTGTCGGGAAAAATCAGCAACTCAAAATAAAATATGGAATTGAACGTATGGAAGAATTCTTTGGTGATAAAGTTCTATTAAAGGATATAAATAGAATAAAATATCAAAGTTGGATCAACTGGATGGGCAAAGAGGTTGGTTTAGCAAAAGAGACTGTACGCAATAGACATACAGTTATTGCTTCAGCATTCGCAGATGCTATTGATATGGACTATGTAGTTAAGAACCCTACCAGAAAAGCCACAATTATCGGCGTGGAACCGAATCATGAAAAACTTGAACGTTTAGATGTAAAAGACTTAAAAGCGCTGAGAGACGTTATTATGACATCAAAAGACACTGTTAGTAAATACTTCACCTTAGTTCAATCAATGACTGGAGCACGCTATGGTGAAATTAGCCATCTTAAGTGGGATGATATAAATCATAGTGAGGAAATCATTACTATAGTTGATTCTAAGACTGCTGCAGGTATTCGTGATATAGATGTCAGCATTGAACTCTTACAACTCTTAAAGACTTTCAAAGTTATACAGAATAAATGGATTCTATCTGGTGAAATGAAAAATCCCGATAACTATTTATTTTGCAATGCTCTTGGAAAACCCATTTCTAATGCAGCAGTAAATAAATACCTCAAAAAGAAATCTAAAATAGCTTTTGATGATAGGATCACTTCACATGCCTTTAGACATTCAAGAGTTGATGCAATGGTACTTGCTGATTTAGATTTAGTTTATGTCAGTCAACAAATTGGCCATGCTGATCCAACGACTACGCTCAAGTATTACAATCGAGTTAATAATGATATCAGAGTAAAGAACAAGGATAAAATGCACGATTTTGATATAAAAAAAATCATGTGATGCAAAAAGCCCACATGAGTTAAATTTACTATTCAATTGAACTGTTGATATGATTGAGTTTCGTGGCGCTTTTCACCCACGAAAAAACCCACGAAACTTTTAAATCACGAGAAACCCACGGAATTTTTATAGATGAAATAATTCAAAATCATCTATTTATAAAGGTTTCTAGCAAATCATATTTCAAAATAATTCAAAATAATTGAAAAAATGTCTCCTGAGGGAATCGAACCCCCATCTCAAGAACCGGAATCTTACGTGATAT
>CAUQFM010000106.1:0-7615 GCA_963517295.1 uncultured Vagococcus sp. | reverse complement strand
CAAAAAATGAAGTTTATGACAAAACTATTGAAATTAGGAATAGAATAAAGTATAATATTGGAGTGCGTGTTTTACACACGTGCTTCTTTTTTTATGGAAGCGTGGGAGGAGAAATTTACATCTCCATTAAACCACATCACGGACTTAAGGAGGTATGTCTCGTGGCAAAGAAGGTAGAAAAGTTAGTTAAATTACAAATCCCAGCAGGGAAAGCAACTCCAGCACCGCCAGTTGGACCAGCATTAGGACAAGCCGGTGTTAATATCATGGGATTCACTAAAGAGTTTAACGCTCGTACAGCTGACCAAGCAGGTTTAATTATTCCTGTAGTAATCTCTGTATATGAAGACCGTTCATTTACATTTATTACAAAAACACCACCAGCTGCAGTATTACTTAAAAAAATTGCAAACATCGAAAAAGGTTCTGGTGAACCAAATTCTAAAAAAGTTGCAACTGTAACTAAAGATCAAGTAAAAGAAATTGCTGAAACTAAAATGCAAGACCTAAACGCAGCTGACGTTGAAGCAGCAATGCGCATGGTAGAAGGTACTGCACGAAGCATGGGTATCGTTGTAGAATAATTTTATTCTATTTATTGATACTTAGAAGTAGCTTCTCAGTCGGTTTATATTGAAAAATATGAATTCCGTGGGAGGTTCAACCGTTATAACCACAATCAAGGAGGAAACAAAATGGCTAACAAGAGTAAAAAAATGCAAGATGCATTAAAAAAAGTAGACGTAACAAAAAATTATTCTGTAGCAGAAGCAGTTGCTTTAGCTAAAGATACAAATATTGCAAAATTTGACGCAACTGTAGAAGTTGCTTATAACTTAAATGTTGATCCTAAAAAAGCGGATCAACAAATTCGTGGTGCTGTAGTATTACCAAACGGTACTGGTAAAACACAAACTGTTTTAGTATTCGCTAAAGGCGAAAAAGCTAAAGAAGCAGAAGCTGCTGGAGCAGACTTTGTTGGCGATGCTGACATGGTTGCTAAAATTAAAGGCGGTTGGTTTGGGTTTGACGTAGTCGTTGCAACTCCAGACATGATGGCACAAGTTGGTCAATTAGGACGTGTATTAGGACCTAAAGGATTAATGCCTAACCCTAAAACAGGAACTGTTACTATGGATGTAACTAAAGCTGTTGAAGAAGTTAAAGCTGGTAAAGTAACTTACCGTGTTGACAAACAAGGTAACATCCACGTTCCAATTGGTAAAGTATCATTTGATGATGCTAAATTAATTGAAAACTTTAAAACAATCAACGATGTAATCCTTAAAGCGAAACCTGCTGCAACAAAAGGTACTTACATTAAAAACTTAACAGTTACAACTACATTTGGCCCTGGTGTTAAAGTAGATAATTTTTCTTTCTAGAAAATAACTTGTCCTAGGCAACTAGTTGTGTTATAGTTGTCTAGGTTAAATATTAACTGTACCGAAGACAGTAGGTGACGTAAGTCTTAATTTCCTACCGAGGACCATATTGAAAGTAATCAATAGTCCCTCTATGTCAACGGTGGCATGGGGTTTTTTTATATAGAAAATCCCACCATCTAAATTTACGGAGGTGAAATAAAATGAGTGAAGCATCAATCGCTAAAAAAGCTCAAGAAGTTGAAGTTGTTACTGCAAAAATTAAAGAAGCTGCATCAGTAGTCGTAGTTGATTACCGTGGTTTAACAGTAGAACAAGTAACTGAATTACGTAAACAATTACGTGAAGCAAACGTTGAGATGAAAGTTATCAAAAATGGTATCTTACGTCGTGCTGCTGAACAAGCTGGTTTAGAAGGTTTAGGCGATGTATTCGTAGGACCTACAGCCGTAGCATTCAGTAATGAAGACGTAGTGGCTCCAGCTAAAATCATGAATGATTTTGCTAAAGGTGCAGATAAACTAGAAATCAAAGGTGGTATTATCGAAGGAAACGTATCTTCTGTTGAAGAAATCGTTGCTCTTGCTAAATTACCAAGCCGTGAAGGTTTACTTTCTATGTTACTTTCTGTATTACAAGCTCCTGTCAGAAATGTTGCTTATGCAGTTAAAGCTGTATCAGAATCAAAAGAAGAAGAAGAAGTTGCTTAATTAGTAACCTAATCTTAAACTAAAAAAAATATAAATTAATCGTAAAGATTATGATGGAGGAACCCATAATGGCATTAAACATTGAAGGAATTATTGCTGATTTAAAAGTATCAACTATTTTAGAATTAAATGACTTAGTAAAAGCTATCGAAGAAGAATTTGGCGTATCTGCTGCTGCTCCTGTAGCTGCTGCTGGTGCTGGTGATGCTGCTGCTGCTGCTGAACAAACTGAATTCACTGTTGAATTAGTTGGCGCTGGAGACTCAAAAGTTAAAGTTATCAAAGCAGTTCGTGAAGCAACTGGTTTAGGTCTTAAAGAAGCTAAAGCTGTAGTAGATAGCGCTCCATCTGCACTTAAAGAAGGAATTTCTAAAGACGAAGCTGAAGCTTTAAAAGCTTCTTTAGAAGAAGTTGGCGCTTCAGTAACTATAAAATAATTTTTATAGCTAAAATAAAAAAAAGGAAGATCTTAGGATCTTCCTTTTTTTGCGTTATTTAGAGTCATAAGAATAGTTGTGGATAAAGTTATGATATCGTTAGTTATCCACGGAATATAATTTGTGCAGTTATTTATTTTTATTTGTATATAAGTTTTCTGTGGATATCTTTATGTGTTATTTTGAATAAATGACTTAAAAAGGCGTTGATAAAGTGATACGGTATAAATATACAGCAAAAATCAGTGGATAATGTGTATAAGTTAGTGGATATGTAGTTATTTGAAAAAATCGTTCCACATGTGGAAAAGTTTCCGCAAATCAAACTGATTTTACTTATCAGGATAATTTTTTTACATGAAATCCAGTATATTGTGAAATGAAAAGATAAAAAGGTTGAGAAAATCCGAAGTAACACGTAAAATGTATGTATGAAAATATGTGTACTAAAGAATTGGAGACAATAAAATGTATAAAGATGATAGCTTGGCACTTCATACGGATTTATATCAATTAAACATGATGAAAACGTATTGGGAGTTAGATCGAGCAGATTTACATTCAGTATTTGAGTGTTATTTTAGACAAATGCCTTTTAAGCATGGTTATGCTATTTTTGCGGGACTAGAAAGGCTTGTTGATTATTTAGATAATTTATCGTTTTCGGATAGCGATATTGACTATTTGAGAGAAGTGACAGAGTACCCAGAGGAATTTTTAGCTTACCTAAAAAACTTTAAATTCACATGTACAGTAAGATCCGCTGTTGAGGGAGAAATGGTTTTTAATGATGAACCTATCTTTCAAGTAGAAGGTCCCTTAGCGCAGTGTCAGTTGATTGAAACAGCTATTCTTAATATTATTAATTACCAAACATTGATAGCTACAAAAGCTTCAAGAATTCGTGCTGTCTGTGAGGATGACATGGTGATGGAGTTTGGAACAAGACGCGCGCAAGAAATGGATGCTGCTATATGGGGAACTCGTGCGGCGTATATAGGTGGATTTGATTCAACAAGTAATGTAAGAGCAGGGAAAATTTTTGGAATTCCAGTTTCTGGAACACATGCACATAGTTTGATTCAATCTTATTTAGATGATTACGAAGGGTTTAAAGCTTACGCTCAAACGCATAAAAATTGTGTGTTTTTGGTTGATACATTTGATACGTTAAAATCAGGTGTTCCAAATGCGATTCGAGTAGCTAAAGAAATGGGCGATAAAATTAATTTCTTAGGTGTTAGAATTGATAGTGGAGATATGGCGTATATTTCTAAAAAAGTCAGGAAGCAATTAGATGAAGCTGGTTTTTATGATGCTAAGGTTTATGCTTCGAATGACTTAGACGAATCTACTATTTTAAATTTAAAAATGCAAAAAGCTAAGATAGATGTCTGGGGAATAGGAACTAAATTGATTACGGCCTATGATCAACCTGCACTGGGCGCTGTGTATAAACTTGTTTCGATTGAAAATAGTCATGGGAAAATGATTGATACATTGAAATTATCAAGTAATGCAGAAAAAGTTTCGACACCTGGCAAGAAACAAGTTTGGCGAATTACGGGTAAAAACGGTAAATCCGAGGGTGATTATATTACTTTATGGAATGAAGATCCCAGAAAAATGGAAGAAATTTACATGTTTCATCCAGTACATACCTTCATTAATAAAACCGTAATTGATTTTGAAGCACGACCAATATTGAAAGATATTTATATTGATGGTAAGAGAGTGTATGAATTACCAAATTTAGAAGAAATTAAGGCATTTTCAGAAGAAAATCTGAATTCTTTGTGGGAAGAGTACAAACGCAATCTGAATCCACAAAAATACCCAGTCGATTTATCTAAAGAATGTTGGCAACATAAAATGAATACGATTGAAAAAATTAGAAAATCTGTTAAGGCAATTAAGTAATATGAGAAGGTTTAAATAAATAAGCTTGAGTCTGGCTTGAATTGTCAGTCTCAAGCTTATTTTAATGTTTATTATATTCTAGTAATTCATAAAGTTCATTTATTTCTTCTGATAGTGTTTTTCCGATTGTTGTATTAGAAACGCATTTTCTTTCTAGGGGCCTATCAACGACACGTTTGATTGATAAGATATCCTCGTGGTTTTTAATCACATTATCAACAGACGAGAAGGGTTTGTGGGCAACTAGCTGCATACCGTAGGAGTTGTAAAGCAAGGTATATCCAGCTAAGCCGGTGGTTTTTTGATATGGTTTCGAAAAGCCTCCATCAATCACGATCATTTTACTGTTAGCTTTAATCGGATTTTCTCCTTTGATTTCTTTAACAGGTGTATGTCCGTTAATTAAATGGCTATCTTCGCTATTTAAATCAAATTCGTGAAGGATTTTTTTGATCGTTACTTCTTCTTCTCTTAAATGGTAGTAAGCATTTTTTTCTTCAGTATGAGTTTCTTTTTCTTTGATGAAATATCTTTCAAAAGTAGTCATTTCTTTTTTTCCGAAAAGTGAAGAATACTCACCAGACCAAAGATACCAAATAATATCTGTTTCATAGTCATCTTGTATGTGTGGTTTTTTATATGATTTTCTTAGGCAATTTTCAAAATAATCTAGAAGTTGTTTTCCTTGATAGTCTTGCCCTTTGAAACAAACAGATTGGAAACTCCTGTCTTCATTTAAGGGAACACAGCCGTGGATTAATAAATTCTCATTATAGATAAGATACATTTTTCCTTTTTTAAAAAGAAAATCAGTGTGCCTTTTTAGTTTTTCTGAGTGAATAAAATTTTGTAATAATCGGTTAATAACTTCTTCTTCTTCTAAGGTTAGTTTAGAAGGTTCTTCTTCTACAACCGTTTTAAAACAAGTATCATGTAGTTGATAAAGTTTATCCTTAATCATAATATTATTTTTAATTGGATTAACTTTGCTAAGTAGTAAACGATGCTCCATATTGAAATCTGGTCTTCTGTTAACTAATTGCTCTTCTAGTTTAAACTGTAAAATAGCAGCAGCTTGATGAATTTTGGTTGTTTCTAGTATTTCTTCTTCACTTTCCGAAGTACCTATTTCTGTTTTCGGTCTAAACGCTGGGTTATTGCTATAATATTTTTCTGCATAAGTTAGCAAAGGTCTTAAATTGATACCGTAAGTGTCTTCAATAATCGATAAGTTATTATATCTAGCAGAAATTCTAATCGTGTTCATCATGCAAATTGGTGAGCCGGCAGCAGCACCCATCCAAATAATATCGTGATTTCCCCACTGAATGTCCATGGAGTGATGATTCATCAAACGTTCGATGATTTTATCAGGTGAGGGTCCTCTATCGTATATGTCACCGACAATATGCAAATGATCAACAACTAATCTTTGGATGATATAACAAAGATCGATGATCAAATCATCTGCTTGCTCTAAATTAATAACTGTTTCGATGATTTGGTTGTAATAATTTTTTTTATCAGTTTGGTTATTTGTTTGAAACAAAAGTTCTTCAATAATATATGAATATCTTTTAGGGAATGATTTTCTTAGTTTAGAACGAGTATATTTAGATGAAGAAAAACGAACTAATTGAATTAATTGATCAATTTTTTGTCTATACCATTTATCATTTCTGGATCCGTTAGTGAGTTCTAATCTTTTTTCAGGATAGTAAATAAGTGTTGCTAGTTCTTGCTGTTCTTGTGGTGTTAAAATATGATAAAAAAGTTCTTTAATTTTTTCTTTAACATTTCCTGACCCGTTTCTCAAAATATGTTGAAAAGCATCGTATTCTCCATGAAGATCACTAACGAAATGTTCAGTTCCTTTGGGTAAATTGAGAATAGCTTTCAAATTTATGATTTCGCTTACAATTTCTTCGGAAGAGTTAAATTTAGTGCCAAGTAAATCATAATATTTATTTTTAGTTGTCATTTGTAAATATACCTCTTGTCTTTTTAAAGCCATAATATGATAAAAACAAGTAGTAGTCAATCTATACCGATTATAATATTCAATATAATTAATTTGTTTTTAAATAAAAAAATTTGTATAATCAACAAGGAGTGAGAAAGAAGGATGTCATAATGAGAAATGAAATGATGCATCGTCCTGTTTTACAGGATGAAATTTTAGATTTACTTAGAAATAGACAAAAACAAATGGATGGTTCTTTAGGAGAACTTCAAGAACAAGCTTACGCTGATAATGTACCTATTATTCCTAATGAAACGGCAACATTTCTAAAGTTTTTTTTAAAACAAATGAAAGCAAAAGAAATTTTAGAAATAGGTACAGCGATTGGATTTTCTGCAAGTTTGATGGCAGACACTATTGGAAAAGAAGGTCATGTGACAACGATTGATCGATTTGATGTCATGATTAGAAAAGCTAAGTTAAATTTTGAGAAATTTGGATTATCCGAACAAGTGACTCTTTTAGAGGGGGATGCAAAAGAAGTATTACCAACATTAAAAGGACCTTATGACTTTATTTTCATGGATAGTGCAAAATCTAAATATATCGAATTTTTACCAGAATGTTTAAGAGTGTTAAGAGTGGATGGGGTTTTAATGATTGATGATGTTTTTCAAGCAGGAACAATTATGCATGATATCAAAGATATACCGCGTAGTCAGCGAACAATTTATAGGAAATTGAATAAATTATATGACGCTGTATTGGATCATCCAGATCTTACAGTAACGATATTACCTTTAGGTGATGGGGTTTTGATGATTAGTAAAGACGTAGAAAATATTATTATTGAAGACAAATAAAAAAGACAAAAGGTCTTAGCCTTTTGTCTTTTTGTTATTAAACGTCGCAGGAGGGATTCGAACCCCCGACCGTTCGCTTAGAAGGCGAATGCTCTATCCGGCTGAGCTACTGCGACAAATGTACTTCAAGCAACATGAATATCATAATAAATTTTGAGAGAATAGTCAAGCATTATTTTAAAAATCTTTTTTTGGATGTTCTTTTTATAATTATTATTTACAAAGACTCGTAGTAAATAAAATAAGAAGAATAAATAGATAATAAATAAACACTAAACAATAATACTAGACAAAAGAGGCTGGCTGATATATAATCATGGGTGTGTTGTAGGAAGTG
>CAUQFM010000105.1:0-7729 GCA_963517295.1 uncultured Vagococcus sp. | reverse complement strand
TAAAAAAACAGGTCAATTTGACCTGTTTTTAAATCATTCTTCTGTTTGACAACTTGGACATAGACCATACATTTCTAAACGATGCTCTCTTACTTTAAACCCTGTTAACTGTTCTGTTGCTGACTCAACATCTTCTAATCCTGGGTAATAAACATCTACCACTTTCCCACAATTATCACAAATTGCATGATAATGCTTCGTAGACGTAAAATCGAATCTACTAGAAGAATCTCCATAGGCCATTTCAATAACGAAACCTATATCAGTAAATAATCTTAAATTGTTATATACAGTTGCTACACTCATATTTGGAAAACGATGCTCCAGATGTTTGTAAATTTCGTCCGCGGTTGGATGACTTTTACTTTCAATCAAATATTCTAAAATAGCATACCTTTGTGGAGTTATGCGTATATTAGATTCTTTCATCTTACTGATTGCATCTTCAACAATATGATTAGACATATTCATCATCCTTGTGAATTTTTATATTTTCATTCTACTACCATTTTATCAATATATCAAGAAACTACGTCGTATAAGTCTATTTATTTATTTTAAAACTGTTTTTTCTTCAAAAAATAAAATATAAATAAAAATGCAAGCTACACCAACTACCAAAGAGACATCTGCAAAATTAAAAATCGGAAAGTTAAAAAACTCTACTTGGAACATGTCAACAACATAGCCTAATCTAATACGATCAATAAAATTACCTAATGTTCCACCGATAATTAAACTTAATCCAATCGTCATCCATTTACTTTGTCTGTGATATTTATATAATAAATAGGGAAGGATTATTAATGCGATTATTGTTACTATTGTAAAAAACCACATCTTACCTTCTAAAATACTCCATGCTGCACCGCTATTTCTGATATGTGTCAAAGAAAGTATTGCATTTTCAAAAACTGTTTCATGTAGCTTTATATTGGATACTACCCAAAATTTAATCAATTGATCTAATAAAACTGATAATAAAACTATTAAACTATAATAAATCATTTCATCCTCACTCTCCGAATAAATCTTTAGGGCTCACTATCCCAATTAGTTTTCCATTACTACGACCATTTTCTGTAATAAGGACAGCTTCCAACCTTGGATTATTCTTAAATAATTCTCTTGCTTTATATTCTGTATCTGACGAGGATAAAAAGAATACTGCATCTCGTTTATTATCTAAATCTAAAACATCTATTGCTGTATAATAATCAAGTTCCATCATACTATTATTAGCATTTTTAGCAAACCACATTCCAATACCTCTTGTTGTTATCAGCCCTTTGAACTTCTTATTCTGATAGATTGGAAATTGAGAATATTCTTTTTCTACTATTATATAAAGAATTTCTTGTAGCGGAACATCTCCGGTAAATATTTTAACATTTTTTTTAAGAATTTCTTTTACCAATTTTGGATGCAACAATTTATTTTCAATTTCTAAAATCCGGTTAACAGCCCATTCGTTAGGTTCCGCGATAATAAAATCAGCTGCAATCCGATTATGAACAATAGCATTTCTTAATTGAGAAAATTCGATTAAATCATATTCAACCTCTCCAATAGGTAAATCAGAATATTTTTTCACTCGACGGATCATTTCAGTTACGCCCATATTGTTAGGGAAATTCAGCTGCTTCCTTAACCATTTTTCGATTTTATTGAAAGAAACTAAAAAAACGTCTGCTCGATTCATTACACACCTCATTTCTCAATTACTAAAGATAAGTATATAACAAAACACCAAAAGTAAAAAGAGTTATTATCTGGAATTTCCCAGCTTTAATCATGTGTTTGACGTAACAATACTTACACCGTATAATGATAATAGGCATGCAAATGACCACTAGGGGGTATGTAAAATGAAATTCGGCACAGTGAAATGGTTTGACGTTAGAAAAGGTTATGGTTTTCTAGTGTATGACGGGGACGAAGAAATTTTTGTACATTTTACCGGCATCATTCAAGAGGGATTCAAGGTACTTTTTGAAGGTCAAAAAGTAGAATTTACTATTAAAGAAGGTGCACGTGGTCTACAAGCATCGCAAGTACTCGTTATTGAATGAAATAAAAAAGTGTTGACTTTATTTATCGTCAACACTTTTTTCTATTCCATAGATAATTCCGTCAAATAATTTTTCTTGCTTCAGATTTAAAACAAAAGAATTTTTTGATGGTGGAAACATTACATAAACATACTCTTTTGCTTCTGTTTTTATCGTTATACCATGACTACCAACAGATACTTTTTTTATTTTATCAATGTCAATTTGATAACGATTCTTCTTTAGAATAGCTGATACTTTTAACTGTTCATTCGTAAGAATCATTTTTCTTCGTGTTCCTAAGTAACCAAAGAATAAAAAAATCAAAAAAGTAATAATACTGAATAAATTTATTCTACCCTGTGCTTCCAATAAACCAATCATACTTAATAAAAATAAGACAAATGTCATCGACCAATAGATTATTGTACCTGAAAGTTCAGGCTGATATCGAAAAACATGTATTTTACTTGCACTCATATTAGCCTCCTATAAAAAGCTCTTCTCAATTACTTATCTTACCATAAGATAAATAAATAAAAAATACAAATGGAGAATCCTATGATAAAAATATATATTGATGCTGCTACTCATCAAACAAAACATATAAGTGCAGGTGGTATGGTTGCTCTATTCAACAAAGAACAACTTCAAATAAAACAAGCCCTTAAAGCAAAAAACAATAATGAAGCTGAATTCGAAATACTTTTATTTGCTTTAAAATTCGCTTTGGCTAATAATTGGGAACAGAAAACTATTTTTATTTATTCAGATAGCCGAATCGTTATTCAATCATTAGAAAAAAAATATGCCAAAGATGATTCTTTTTCAATATTACTCAATCAAATTCTCACATTAACCAATAAATTTGAATTACTATTTATTGAATGGCAAGGGGGAAAACAAAATAAAGGGGCAGATAACTTAGCGAAGCAAGCTCTTCAAATAGCCCTAAAAAAATAAGATACTGACTAAAATGTCAATCTCTTATTTTTTGAATAGTTTTAATAATCAGGGTATAACAAATTTTATTTTGTAACAACTGGAATCAAAATGACTTTCAAGCCATCCTATTTTTATTATTTTGCAACCTCTAATAGTAATTTTGCAAATTCAGGATCCCCATTGAATGGATGAATATAATTAAATTCTTCCCCACCATTTTCCATGAAATATTCTCTATTTTCGCCTTCAATTTCTTCGAGAGTCTCTATACAATCAGACACAAAACCGGGCGTAATAATTAATACTTTTTTGACTCCTTTATTTGGTAACTCTTTTAAAGTAGCATCTAATGCGGGTGTTAACCACTCTTCTGGTCCAAATTTAGACTGGTATGTTACTTTGTATGGGATTTCTATGTCAAAACCATCAAAAACAGCTGCAGTAGTTTCAGCACATTGGTCCTTATAAGGGTCACCTTTTTCCACATAAGAAACCGGTAATCCGTGATATGAAAAAACTAAAAGCTCAGGTTGATATTCCTTAATTCCTGCTAAAATTTGTTTTCTTAATAATTCTATATAAAGAGGATGACTAGTAAATTCTCTAATTAAATGTAATTTTGGAATACTTTCCTCTTTTAAATAATGTCTGAATACAGCATCATGAATAGAAGCTGTTGTAGTTGTTGAGTATTGAGGATACAAAGGAATAATAGTGATTTCTTCTATCCCTTCTTCTTCAAAAGATTTCAGAGATTCTGAAATAGTTGGATGACTATAAGCCATACCGAATTTCACTGAAATGTCTGGTAATAAAGCCTGTAATTGATTCGTTTGAGACTTAGTATGGATCAATAATGGTGAGCCTGCTTCTTCCCAAATACTACTATATAAAGCCGCTGATTTTTTAGGTCTTGTGTTTAAGATAATACCATGTAAAATCGGTAGCCATTGCCATCTTGGTTTGTCTATCACTCTCTTATCACCTAAAAAATGTTTCAAATATTCTTTTACTTCTTTTGTTTCTGGTTTTTCTGGTGTACCGATATTAGCTAATAAAACACCTGTTTTAACCAAATAAATCTTCCTCCTTTTTACAACCAACCTAGTCTACCACTTTTATTAAGAAGTTAAAAAGAAAGAATACTTTTAATCCATAATAATTCTTCATTTGACAAAAGATATGTTTTGATTTAGGATGTAATTAATTAAATAATTGATAAAAATTGAAAGAGTAGTAAATTATCCCTGTTTATAGAAAGTCAAAGTTTGCTGGAATTTGACACACATAATGTTACGAATTACATTCAATGTTTTAATTATCAACGGTTTGTTGCCGATATAAACAAATGAGTGGTGTAGACTTGGTCACACTAACTTGGGTGGTACCACGGAATATGTTATTTCGTCCCTATAGAGAGCAATCTCTATAGGGACTTTTTTATTTACAGAAAGGAATGATTTTAATGACAACAAATATTATCGATGAGTTAATGTGGCGTGATGCAATTAATCAACAAACTGATGCTGAAGGGTTACATGAATATGTAGAAAATAATAAAATTTCTTTGTATTGTGGAGTAGATCCAACTGGAGATAGCATGCATATTGGACATTTAATTCCTTTTATGATGCTTAAAAGATTCCAACTTCTAGGACACCATCCTTATATTGTGATCGGTGGTGCGACTGGTACTATTGGTGATCCAAGTGGACGTTCTAGTGAGAGACAACTACAAACAATGGAACAAGTTCAACATAATGTTGACTGCTTAACAAATCAAATGAAAAAACTTTTCTTTGATGAAGAAAACGAACAACAATTGTCAATGGTTAACAACTATGACTGGACTAAAGATTTATCGTTACTTGATTTTTTAAGAGACTATGGTAAACACTTTAATATCAATACAATGTTAGCAAAAGACATTGTTTCAAGTCGTTTAGAAACAGGAATCTCATTTACTGAGTTCACTTACCAAATTCTACAATCAATGGATTATTTACATTTATTCCGTCACCATGATGTTCGTCTTCAAATTGGTGGTGCAGATCAGTGGGGTAATATTACAGCTGGTTTAGATTTGATCAGAAAAAAAGAAGGTGCTGAAGCAAAAGCATTTGGCTTAACTATTCCTTTAATGCTGAAATCTGATGGAACTAAATTCGGTAAATCTGCTGGCGGTGCTATTTGGTTGGATCCAGAAAAAACATCACCTTATGAATTTTATCAATTTTGGTTAAACCAAGATGATCGTGATGTTGTAAAATACTTAAAATTCTTTACTTTCTTATCTCAAGAAGAAATCAAATCACTTGAAGAAAAAGTTGCCTCTGAACCTCATAAGCGTGAAGCTCAAAAAACATTAGCTAATGAAATGACAACTTTTGTTCATGGTGCAGATGCCTTAACTGATGCTCTAACAATTACTGCAGCTTTATTCTCAGGTGATGTTAAACAACTAACTGCACACCAAATCGAAGATGGCTTTAAAAATATGCCAAATGTAACCATTAGTAAAGAGACAATGAATATTGTTGATTGGTTAGTGGAAACAAAGATAGAATCCTCTAAGCGACAAGCTCGTGAAGATGTGACAAATGGCGCAATTTCCATTAATGGTGAAAAAATAAAAGACATTACGACTGAAATTTCAGCAGATTTATCGATTGAGGAAAAATTTATTATTGTTAGAAAAGGCAAGAAAAATTATACACTCATAAATTTAGTTTAATACAAATAAGGGACAGTGTCATAAATTTTACTTATGGCACTGTCCCTTATATTAATTTTCTATTAGTTGATAATTTTGAATAAAAAGATATGCTATGGTCACTAATCCATTGATACTTGCTAACATCAATAGGTTAAAAGCGGATATTTCAATTATCGAAAGGCAGATAATTAATGAGTTTACAACAAAAAGAATCGCTAACCATTTTATTAAGCTTGAACTTTCTTTTCTTTTAAGATGCCCGTTTTTTTGAACCAAAAATAGAATAACAATAATAAAAGTAATTATTTGTACTTGAATAATCATTAACATTTCTCCCCACTCCCTTTATTCTTATTATACTACGCATTTTATAATTTACATCCGTCAAAAGGCTGATAAACTTTGTCTTTTTAATCTTCAGTTGTTATACTTAAAAGAATGTAAAAGAAAAAGGAGTTTACTATGTTTAAAAAAAAATGGTCATTGTTTCAAATAAGGCGGAGTGGAAATCGTTTTATTAATACTCACTTATCTACCATCCAAATTATTTTTATTTATTATGTCTTGATGACATTTGTCTCCTTTATTCTTTTAAGTTTGCCTTTTTTCCAAAAAGAGGGCGCCGATGTTTCTGCCTTTGATATGTTTTTTATGGCAATCAGTACTGTTAGTGTCACTGGCCTCAGTACATTTAACATTAATGAAGTTTTCAATCAGCGAGGAATTATCTTACTTGAAGTTTTATTTCAAATAGGTGGTCTTGGTATCATGATGTTTTCGACTTTTTTCTTTATCCTTTCAAGAAAACGAATTTCACTTAAAAGACGCCAACTAATTATGACAGACATGAATTCACCTAGATTAAGTGGTAGTGTCAGATTAATAAAAAACACTGTTTATACTCTTTTAATTATTCAATTTATATTTGGTATTATTTTCTCACTACGTTTTTATTTTTCAGGTCATCACCCTACAATTAGTGAAGCAACATTTCAAGGCTTTTATCATGCTATTTCAGCTGTTACAAACTCCGGATTCGATGTAACAGGCTCATCGGCTACACCTTATGCACAAGATTATATCTTCATTCCAATCTTGATTCTACTAATTATGGTTGGTGGAATTGGTTTTCCGGTCATTATGGAGATTAAAGAGTGGTTGCTGTACAGAAGAAATAAAACTGGATTTCCTTTTAGATTTTCACTTTTTAGTAAACTGGCAATAAGCATTTATTTTATCTTATTTATTTTTGGGACATTGGCTATTTATTTATTGGAAAGAAATCACTTGTTTACTGATATGCCGGAAATCCAAAAATGGATGAGCTCAATGTTTTACTCAACTACTACACGTAATGCAGGTTTGCAAATGAATGATTTAAATGATTTTCAAACCCCAACTTTGTTACTTTTTTCTATGTTAATGTTTATTGGCTGTAGCCCTAGCTCAGTTGGTGGTGGCGTTCGTACAACAACTATTGCTATTCTTGGTTTATATATGCTTTCTTTTATCAAACGGGAAGAAAATGTCACAATATTTAGTCGTCGCATTGATGATCAAGATATAAAAAAAGCTGTTGTGGTCTTCAATCTTTCCATTGCTATGTGCTTTTTTGCGGTCCTTATCCTTTCGATTACAGAAGATCAACAGTCGATGATTGCCATTATTGTTGAAGTGGCATCTGCATTTGGTACCACTGGGCTATCTCTAGGTATTACTGATGATTTAACAACTATTGGCAAGATCACTATTGCCGTGTTGATGTTCATCGGGCGCATTGGTATGCTTTATACTTTGATGGTTTTCGTCCCTAAAGAACGACAGGATCACGGCTATCTATTCCCTACCGAAAAAATTATTATCGGTTAATCTAAAATAACCAAAAAAAAGGACTGTGACGTATAAGTACGTCACGGTCTCTTTTTTACAAACTAAACGGTGTCACAGAAGTAGCTTCTTCGGAAATAAGCCGAACACTTCTGTCACAACCTCTTTTTTATACGAATAATTTTTAATA
>CAUQFM010000104.1:0-7808 GCA_963517295.1 uncultured Vagococcus sp. | reverse complement strand
ATAGTGATACATGGAGAACTTCTTTTTATGAGAGGTTCTTTTTTTTGAAAATCATTGACAACTTAAAAATAGTCTGATAATATTCAATCTTGTAAAACGTAACGATTACGATTTAAAAACGATATGGAGGATAAGAAATGAAGAAACGACTATTTTTAGGGATATTTTTAATAGGATTAATTAGTATTATAGGGGCGTGTGCTTCTGGAAGTAAAAAAGAAGTTAGTAATGATAAACTTCAAATTATGACGAGTTTTTATCCCATGTATGATTTTACAAAGCATATTGTGGGTGAGGAAGCTGAGGTTAGTATGCTGATTTCTGCTGGGACAGAAGCTCATGATTATGAACCTTCTGCCAAAGACATGAAAAAAATTCAAGATTCAGATGTATTTATTTATAACAATGAAAACATGGAAACTTGGGTTCCGTCGATGAAAGATACCTTAAAAGAAGGTAAGGTTAAGGTCATAAAAGCAACTGAAAATATGGTCTTACTTCCAGGAAATGAGGATGGACATCATCATGAACACGAGAATGAAGGTAAAAAAGAGCACTCTCATTCTCACGCTTTTGATCCACATGTTTGGTTAGCTCCTAGTTTAGCGATTAAAGAAGTTAAAGAGATTAGTGAGCAGTTAATCAAGCAATATCCGGATAAAAAGGAAGTGTTCACGAAAAACACAGAAGAATATATCAAAGAGTTAGAAGAATTAGACACAAAATATCAAGAGAAATTAGTAAATGCAGAACAGAAAAATTTTGTGACTCAACATGCCGCTTTTGGTTATCTAGCAGTAGAATATGGTTTAAATCAAGTACCGATTGCAGGTCTTTCTCCAGATCAAGAACCTTCAGCAGCTAAGTTAGCTGAACTTAAAAAATATGTGACAGACAACAAGATTAAGTATATTTATTTCGAATCAAACGCTTCTGATGCAGTGGCTAAAACCTTAGCCAAAGAAGCTAAAGTTGAGTTATTAGTATTAAATACCTTAGAAGGTTTATCGGACAAAGATATTAAGGAAGGGAAAAATTATGTGTCTGTGATGACTGATAATTTAGACGCTTTAAGTAAAACAACAGGAACTAAAAATCAAAACACAATAGTCATCAATCAAACGGAAGAAACACTTGAAAATGGCTATTTCGAAGATAAAGATATTAAAGATCGACCGTTAACTAACTGGGAAGGTAATTGGCAATCTGTTTATCCTTATGTTTTAGATGGAACATTGGATCAAGTTTTTGAGTATAAGTCAAAAATTAATCAAGACAAATCAAATCAGGAATATAAAACATATTATCAAGCTGGTTATGAAACAAAAATAAAAAATATTGAGATAGCAGGAAATAACATTACTTATACAGATGATTCAGGAAAAAAAACAGCTTCTCACTATAAATATTCTGGTTATAAAATTTTAACCTATGAAAAAGGTAATCGAGGTGTTCGTTATTGTTTTGAAGCAGAAAATCCAAGTGATGGTGCTTTCAAATATGTTCAATTTAGTGATCATACAATAACAGATACACAAGTGGAACATTTCCATCTGTATTTTGGAAATGAAAGTCATGAAAAATTGTATAACCAACTAGATAATTGGCCAACTTATTATCATGATAACCTATCGGGAAAAGAAATTGCTCAAGAAATGCTAGCTCATTAAAAAGAAAGGCGGAATTAATATGGCAAAAAAATCTAAAATAGCGAAGTATAAAAAACAAAAAGTATTAGTTGAAAAATATGCAGATATTCGTTACGAACTAAAACAAAAGGGCGATTATGAAGGGCTGAGAAAACTTCCTAAAGATGCTAATCCAAATCGAATGAAGCTACGAGATGAAATCGATGGTCGACCTCGTGGGTATATTCGTAAATTCGGAATGTCTCGAATTAACTTTAGAAAACTAGCACATGAAGGTCAAATACCAGGTGTAAAAAAAGCAAGTTGGTAGTCATGGCTAAAAAAATGTTAAAATAAAATCAAAGAAAACGTTGAATATATTAGGAGGAAATAAAATGAGTATTCCTGTAACAGTTATATCTGGCTTTTTAGGTGCTGGAAAAACAACTTTGATTAATCAAGTGTTAAAAGGTTCTGATTTAAAACCGAATGAAGTGGTTATTATTGAAAATGAATTTGGTGAAAAAGGAATTGATCATGAGTTACTCATTCACTCTAAAGAAAATATTTTCCAAATGAATGGTGGGTGTATTTGTTGTAGTTTACGGACTGACTTGATGAGTGCTTTAACTTCTATTTTAGATGTATTTGTTGGAAATGAGCATCCGATTAAACAAGTCATTATTGAAGCCAGTGGTGTTTCAGATCCTCAACCAATTATTCAAACTTTGGTCAGTGCGCCCAAAATTAGTAGTCATTTCTATTTGGATAGTGTCATGGTTGTTGTTGATAATGACAACTTTGAGAATAGTTTGGTTTATCCTGAAGTGATGAAACAAATTTCTATGGCAGATCGTATCTTTATTTCAGAAAAAAATGAAACAAAAATTAGTAATCAACTGATTGAGAAAATTGAAAGTATGAATCCATTAACAGATTTTTATCCTTTTTCTTTAGAAGATTCAGCAGAAATGTTAGCTAAAAATGTATTAAATAATGGCTTATTTCGAAAAGAAGCCAAATTTAAAAAAGCAGAGGACAGCCATCACCACAATCATGAATTTCAATCTCTTTATTTAGAAGGGGATAGACCGATCAAAAAAAATTTATTAGAAAATTGGCTGTCTGGATTGATGATGAATTACCCAGAGAATATTTACCGGATGAAAGGATTTGTGTTGATTGATGATCAAGATTTTCAGATTGAAATTCAGAGTGTGAATCAAATGTTGAATTTTAATATGACAACACGCTTTCCTAAAGATAAGCTACATGAATTAGTTATCATTGGTAAAAATTTAGATAAAGAGTATTTAGAAAAAAGTTTTAAAGAAATTCAAAATAAAAGTGGAGAGTAGGGAAATCAGTGGAAAAGACAGATATATCAAGTGCTTACCGCAGACTTAAAAGTCCGAATATCAAGACAAAGAAGCGCGCGCTAAAAATTATTAAAGACATGAAACGAAGTCAAATAGCTAAATTGTATGCTTAAAAAATGAGACTGATAGTTAAATCGTAAAAAAATAATCGTTAACCTGCTAAAGTTATGACGATTATTTTTTTGTCTTTTTAGCTTTCGATTAGAAATGGCTACCGTTATAAACTTTTCTACAATAAAAATATAGTATCAAAATTCAAAAAAAGAGGTATTAATTTCACTCTATAAACTAGTGATAGTTCTGGATTATTTATATAAATTTGTTATTTTTAAATTTGTGAAATAATCTCAAAATGATAGACGTACTAAAAAATTATTAATATTTTATTAAAGAAAGCACTTTACTTTTTAATCTGGTTGTAGTAAATTGTAGAAGTCAAGTGAAAAAGCAAAAAATAAAGGAAAGGAGCCAGACTCATGATGACTATTAAATTAATTAATTTCAGTGAATTAAATAGAAAAAATATGAATCCACTATCTCCTTATCCGGTATCTGTTATTTTTTAGCGTCAATTTCTTTGTGTATAAAAAGCATTAAGAGGTTAGTCAGTTTAAAATAAAAATTATCAACCGATAAAGTGTGGAGCAGTTGGATTCTACATCTTATGGGTTTTTTTGTGCGCTTTTTTAAATGGAAAGCAAGGTTTTATAGAGAGTGAGGAAGAAAAAATTATGTTAAAAACATTATGGTTGTATATTAAGAAACATCCATTTGCATATGGAGTAGCAACAGTATTTGCCTTGATATCTTCGGGATTAACTTTAGTTCCAAATTTAGTGATTCAACGGTTTATTGATTCCATTGTAAATAATGATTTATCTAAAGAAAATTTGTGGCATTATTTATTAGTTTTTTTGATTAGTATTATGTGTATCTATATTGTTGATGTGATTTGGGTGATTACATTATTTAGTCAATCATACAAATTTCAATCAGAATTAAGGCGAAATAGTTACAAAAAATTACTTAGCTTAAGAACGCCATTCTATGAGCGTTTTAGATCAGGGGATTTGATGACCAGAATGACTAGTGATGTGGATTATTTAGGAGATGCAATTGGTTATGGCTTTATGTTGATTGTTTCTAACATCACGTGGGCTGTCAGCATTTTAGTTGCGATGGTTTTTACAACATCTTGGAAAGCTGCGTTAGTTAGTGTTTTGCCATTGATTTTATTTGGCTACATCGTCTTTCTTTTATGGAAAAAAGTTGACACATTGTATGAAGATAATCGAGATAATGTCGCAAAATTAAGTAATGAAGTTTTAGAAATGGTGGATGGTGTTCGTGTGATGCGTGCGTACGGCAAGAAAGATTTAGAACAAGAAAGATTTCAAAAAAGAACTTCAGAAGTATTGAAAAAAGCAAATAATTTGGTGGTATATAACGGTGCTATTGGACAAGTTGCTAAATTTTTAATTGGTTTGAGTACTGCTGTGGGACTTGCTTTTAGTGGTTACTTAATTAATCAAGGACAAATGACAATTGGTCAATTAATTACTTTCCAAATTTATTTAGGAATGTTGAGTGGCGCAGTTTGGGGGCTTTCGGATATTGTTTTAGTGTATCAACAAGGAAATGTTTCGTTTAGAAAAATTGATGAGTTGTTAAAAGCCGAGGATAGTTTAGAAAAAGAAGGTCAAGTAGAAATTAATAGCATTGATCAGATTGAATTTGAAGAGTATGTTTTTCAATATCCAACAGGTGAAGCAACAACATTAAAGAAAATTGATTTTAACTTAAATCGAGGGGAAACATTAGGAATTGTTGGGAAAACAGGTAGTGGAAAGACAACGCTTGTTCGCCAATTATTACGCCAATATCCAATCAGTGAAACAGGAGCGATTCGAATTAATGGCCGATCAATCCAAGATTATAGTATCCAAAATTTAGAAGGTTTGATTGGCTATGTCCCACAAGAACATATTTTATTTTCTAAAACAGTGGGACATAATATCCGCTTCGGTAATCTCCAAGCGGATGAGAGAGCAGTGAATGAAGCCATAGAGTCTGCTGATTTTACTAAAGATATTGCTCGTATGTCAGAAGGGTTAGAAACGTTGATTGGTGAAAAAGGTGTTTCTATTTCTGGGGGACAGAAGCAACGGGTATCGATTGCTAGAGCATTAATCAGAGAACCAGAATTATTAATTTTAGATGATAGTTTATCCGCGGTAGATGCCAAAACAGAGAGTGCGATTATTGAAAATATTCGTCAAGTCAGACAAGATAAAACCAACGTGATTGTGACCCACCGTTTATCAGCAGTTGCACAAGCTGACAAGATTTTGGTGATTGAAGATGGTCAAATTATCGAAGTTGGAACGCCTCAAGAATTACTTGATTTAAAGGGTTGGTACTACGAACAATATATGACACAACAAATGGAGGTGGAAGAAAATGAAACTATTTAATCGAACGCTAAGTTATTATAAATATGAATTACCCATGTATGTTTTAGGGATTGTATTATCTCTTATTGCTGCTGGGACATCCATCTATGTGCCGATGATTGGTAAACAGATGATTGATTATATTTCCGAAAAAGTTGGCAGTCAGCAAACAATCGAATTCGGCTTTTTAATTCAAAAATTTGGTTTCTTTATGTTAATGATTTTATTTAGTAGTTTATGTGGTTATGCCAGTTATTTATTATTGGCATATACGTCAAATCGTGTGAGTAAAAGATTACGTGACGAAGCGTTTAATCATATGCAAAAATTACCTGTTTCATATTTTGATGATAAACCAGCGGGAAAGATTTCAGCACGGATTGTAAATGACGTGGAGTTATTAAGAACAAATTTTTACATTAATTTTAGTAATGCAGTTATTATTGATGTCCTAACAGTTGCGTCTATCTATGTGGCTTTGTTTATTGTTAGTCCCCAAATAGGAATGGCATTACTGCTTTTATTTCCATTTTTTGGAATTTGGCAATTAATCTATGTTAAATTAGCAACACCAATCAATAAAAAATGGCGAGAATCTGTGAGTGATTTAAATAGTCATACAGCAGAAATAGTTCAAGGAGTATCGATTGTTCAACTTTATCATCAACAAGATAGTATGATGGAAGAATTTGAAGAAACGAATCAAACGTGGTTAGATACCAGATTAAAATCACTTCGTTTAGATGGCTTTTTATCTTGGGATTTTTCAACAATGATTAAAAACTTAGTGATGTTTGGTGTGTTATTATTTATCGGTACTCAGTTTGTGGATGGTGTATTGGGTTATTCAATCGGAACTATTTATGTGATTATCAATTATATTTCTCGTTTATTTGATCCGATTTTAGAGTTAGTTCGAATGATGTCAACGCTTCAACAAGCTTTATCTGGTGGACGTCGTGTCTTTGAATTATTGGATGAACCAATAGAAGCAGATTCGATAGAAAGACTAGACTTTACAGAAGGTCGTGTAGTTTTTGATCATGTGACGTTTGGTTATGATCCAGAAAAAGCCGTCTTAAAAGAAATTAATTTTTCAGCAGATAAAGGTGAAACAATTGGTTTAGTTGGCCATACTGGTTCTGGGAAAAGCTCGATTATTAACTTACTTTTCAGGTTTTATGACCCACAAAAAGGAGCTGTCTTAATTGATGGTCAAAGATTGGCAGAAAAAAATCGAGAAAGTATTCGTGAGAATATGGGAATTGTTTTACAGGAACCTTATTTATTCAGCGGAACTGTTGCAAGTAATGTGAGTATGAATGATCCAAAGATTACAGATGAGATGATAAGTGAAGCTATCGAAAAGGTAGGTGGCAAGGAATTAATCGCAAAATTACCATTAGGCATTCATGAACCTGTTGTGGAAAAAGGTCAGTCCTTTTCTTCAGGTGAACGACAATTGATCGCTTTTGCTAGAACATTAGCTAGTAATCCAAAAATTCTGATATTAGATGAAGCTACGTCTCATATTGATACAGAGACAGAAGAAATTATTCAACATGCGATGGAAGTCGTGAAAGAAGGTAGAACAACTTTTATTGTTGCCCATAGATTATCAACAATCCAAAATGCAAATCAAATTTTAGTCCTTGATAATGGTGAAATCAAAGAAAAGGGAACACATGACGAATTACTTTCTTTAGATAATTATTATGCAGAAATGTATCGATTACAGGCTCAAGGTGTAGGCAGTTAGAAAAAAACTAGGAATAATGATGGAAAGCAGCAGTGAAGACGTTTATACTATTTAGTAGTCTAGATAAAGAAAGAAGATTAAAATATGTCAAAAATACTAATTGCGTATTCAACTGTAGATGGACAAACAAAAAAGATAGCAGATACTTTAGCTAAAGAATTAAATGGAGAAGTAACAGTGAAACTGTTTGAAGAAGTTCAATCATTGGCTGAATTTGATCAAATCATTGTGGGATCATCTATTAGATATGGAAAATTTCCTAAAAAACTTTACCGCTTTATTGCTAATAATCAAGCTGAATTAGAACAAAAGCAAGCTGATTTTTATGGTGTTAACTTAATTGCCAGAAATCCAGAAAAATGCGTGGTTGAAAACAATGTCTACGTCAAAAAGTTTCTGGATAAAATCACTTGGAAACCAAATAGTGTTCAGATTTTTGCCGGTGCATTAAATTACACTCAATATAATTTGTTTGATAAAAAAATGATTCAGTTAATTATGAAAATAACAAAAGGTCCAACTGATTCAACCGCAGATTTAGAGTTCACTGATTGGGAACAAGTGACTAAGTTTGCAGAGGGAATTAATC
>CAUQFM010000103.1:0-7979 GCA_963517295.1 uncultured Vagococcus sp. | reverse complement strand
CTTTTTTTATCAATTTAAAGAAAAAATTAAACGGATGTTTAAAATCATTATGTTATAATGTAGCTTATTAAGGAGTGAGCACATGAGAGAACTGCAAGAAAAAATTATTAGTGAATTAAAATCAAAACCTAGTATTAATGCTGAACTTGAGATTAAAGAAAGAATTGATTTTATTAAATCATATCTTAAAAAATACCAATTTATTGAATCATTGGTGTTAGGTATTAGTGGCGGTCAAGATTCGACTTTAGCAGGAAGAGTAGCTCAATTAGCTATCAATGAAATTCGCGAAGAAACTGGCAATAAAAAATATCAATTTATAGCAGTTCGTTTGCCTTATGGAGAACAAAACGACGAAGTAGATGCCCAAAAAGCGTTAGATTTTATTCAAGCAGATAAAGTATTCACTGTGAATATCAAATCTTCTGTGGATGCTTTAGTTTCTGAGTTTAAAGTTAATTCTAATCTAGAAATTAGTGATTTTAATAAAGGAAATCTCAAAGCGAGATCACGTATGATGACCCAATACGCGATAGCTGGTGAATTTAAGGGAGCTGTTTTAGGCACGGATCATGCAGCTGAGAATATTACTGGTTTTTATACTAAATTTGGGGATGGCGCAGCCGATTTATTACCATTATCTGGTTTAAGTAAACGCCAAGGAAAACAATTGTTAGCTTTTCTAGAAGCAGATGAAGCACTGTATTTAAAAACACCAACGGCTGATTTGGAAGAAAATAAACCAATGGTCGCAGATGAAGTAGCTCTAGGTGTCACATATGATGCTATTGATAATTATTTAGAAGGAAAAAAAGTAACAGATAAAGATGCAGAAATCATTGAAAGTTGGTTCTTAAAGACAGAGCATAAACGTCATTTACCAATTACTAAAAATGATACATTCTGGAAGTAAGGAATCGGTTATAGAATGGTAAAAAAAGAAAAAATTATGTTTTGGATTAAAACACCTTGGTTTGGTGGATTTATTAGTTTTATTATCACGTTTCTTAGTAATTATTATTTACAGTTAGCTCAAAATGAATGGACTTTTAAGTTAGCAACTAAGTTTGCTTTTTCTTGGCATACGGAAAAATTCTTATTAGGTACACTGGTATTATTTGCTTTGAATTTATTATTAGTTTCACTATCAGGTTCTTTTAAAGTGGGCAATATATTTTATAGTATTTCGATTATTTTTTTAGGAATAGCTAATAATATGAAATTATCGTACCGGATGGAACCAATTTACCCAGATGATTTAAAAATGATGTTTGAATGGAGTATGTTAAGTGATATTTTAGGCTTACCAACATTCATTTTATTTATAGTCATTATTTTTATTGTCATATTATGGTTTGGTTTTTCCTTTAAAAAATCATTAGAATTATCTTTAAACAGCCAGAAAATAAGAGTGATAACACTGCTTGTGACTTCGCTATTTTTAGTCTATGCCAGTAATTTTAATCGACCGAATAATTTACTAAAAAAAGCATATGATCGAACGGCACTTTGGATTCCATATAGTCAAAAAATGAATTATTATAACACAGGATTTATGGGTGGTTTCTTATTCAATTTAAAAGTAGAAGGGATGGAGAAACCGGATAATTATTCTCGTAAAGAAATGGATAAAATCGTTAAAGAATATAACGAGAAAGCTAAAAAATTAAATCAAGAAAAAACAAAAAAAGAGCAGCCGAATATTATTTATGTGATGTCGGAAAGTTTTTCAGATCCATCACGGTTAAATGGAATTGAAGTAACACCAGATCCATTAAAAAAATACCGTGAAGTTGCCTCGGATGCTTCAATGCATGGTCAAATGTTATCTCAAAATTATGGTGGTGGAACTGCTAATATTGAATTTGAAGCTTTAACAGGTTTTTCGATGGCTTTATTAAATCCTCAAATGACAACACCCTATACGATGATGTTACCTAAAGAAAAGGAATTTCCATCTGTTGTTTCAACATTAAAGCAACAAAATTATCAAACAACAGCCATTCATCCATATAATACATCGATGTATAAAAGAAAAGATGTTTATAAGACATTTGGCTTCGATAATTTTTTAGATGAAAAAACAATGACGCACAAAGAAAAACTATCTAAAGGAGGATTTATTTCTGACGAATCAGCTTTTAATGAAATTCTTGATGTATTAAATGATCCGAGTAAGCCACAATTTGTTCATCTTGTGACGATGCAAACTCATATGCCTTATACTAATAAATATTCATCTTCCGATTATCAAGTAAGGAACATGGCGGATGCTGTTAATATTGAAAACTATGCTCAGGACATTTCATATACTGCAGATGCGTTGAAAGTATTCATAGAGAAGTTAGAAAAATTAGATCGACCCACAACGCTTGTTTTTTGGGGAGATCACTTACCAGCTATTTATTCAGATGAAACAATAAAGAATAATGATGTCATTGATACACACTTAACGGAATATTTTATTTATGATACAAAGGATAATGGACCAAGTGCTAGACAATCAATCAGTCCTTTCTATTTTCCAGCAATGATCGGACAAACAGACGGTGTTGAAGTAACTGGTTTTTATGAATTGCTTCGAGACGTTCATCAAATTTTACCAGCATTTGAAAATGAAATGTATTTCTATGAAAATAAATGGGAAAAAGAAGTGAAATTATCACCTGAAGAACAAGTGATTTTTGACAGTTATCAATTGGTTCAATATGATATTGTTTCAGGGGAAAAATACAGTCTAGATTTATTTTAAATTAATGAAGAGTAAAGAGGATAACAATGACTTTTAAAAAGAAAGAAAATCAGCTTTATTATAATCCTGTAATGAAAGCAATCGGAAATTATGATTTAATCAAACCAGGTGAAAAAGTAGCTGTTGGGATGAGTGGTGGAAAAGATAGTACGAGTTTGTTTGTCTTTTTAGATACACTTTCAAAACAAGAACGCTTAGGTTTTTCTTTTGAAGTAGTGCCAATCTGCTTAGATATGGGTTTTGATATGGACATCACACCAATGAGAGAGTTTGTAGCTTCATATGGCTATGAACTAGACATTGTCGAAACTGATATTGCTAAGGTTGTGTTTGATATCAGAGAAGAAAAAAATCCGTGTTCACTATGTGCAAAAATGAGACGGGGTTATCTTTATACGAGAGCCAAAGAGTTAGGGTGTCAAAAGGTAGCTTTGGGACATCATTTAGACGATGCGATTGAAACTTATTTTATGAATTTTCTGTTTCATGGTCGAATGGAAAGCTTTGAACCGATGTCTTATTTAAGTAAGACAGATATTTATTTGATTAGACCTATGATTTATCTCGAAGAAAAAGAAATCATTCGTTTTGTGAAAAATAAGGAAATACCGGTTATCTTTAACCCATGTCCTGTTGATAAAAAAACAAAACGAGAAGAAATCAAAAAAATGGTTGATACTCTTTCATTAGATTATCCACTTATCAAACAACGTTTTATTCAAGGAATGGAACAAGAAGTGAATGAAAATGAATGGAAAATCAATCGGAATTAATGAAAAAAATTGTTATGAAAATCAGAGCGTGATATAATGAATCTATCGTAGATTAGTGGATAACAGTTTCACGTTATGAAGCTATTGCTAGGTTTAAATGAAATATAAATTTTAGGTATTGCCTTAAATTGTGAGACTTATGTGTGTTAAGGCATGCATAACTCTCTTTTTTTAATTGATTCTTAGAGGGAAAATCAAGGAGGAAGCAACATGTCAGAAGAAAAGAAAAAGCAATTAGAAATTCCTTTTTACACTGAAGATGTAGAGAGTGTTTTAAAAAAAGTTGAATCCTCAACAGAAGGATTATCAACTTCAGAAGTCAATCAAAGATTAGAAAGCTATGGCTATAATCAGTTAGATGAGGGAAAAAAGAAAAGCTGGTTAAGTAAGTTTGCTGACCAATTTAAAGATTTTATGATTATTGTCTTAATTGCAGCAGCTCTTGTCTCATTTATGATGGGAGACAAAGTTGAAGCAATTATGATTATTGTTGTAGTTATGATTATGGCGATTTTTGGTGTTATTCAGGAAGCAAAAGCAGAAGAAGCGATTGAAGCATTAAAAGATATGTCGACTCCTAACGCTAATGTAAGGCGTGATAATACAACGAAAGTTATTAAAAGTAATGAGCTTGTTCCTGGAGATATTGTGCTACTTGAGGCTGGAGATGTGATACCAGCAGATATGAGATTGATTGAATCTGCCTCATTAAAAATAGAAGAAGCAGCCTTAACAGGTGAATCTGTGCCAGTTGAAAAAAATATTACTATTCTAGATAAGGTCGATATTGGAATTGGTGATAGGTTGAATATGGGATATATGAACAGTAATGTGACATATGGCCGTGGTGTAGGTGTGATCGTTGGTACTGGAATGAACACTGAAGTCGGTAAGATTGCTAATATGTTAGCCCAAGCAGACGAAACCAATACGCCGTTAAAAGAGGATCTTAATAAACTTGGAAAAACTCTTTCGATTGTTATTTTAGGTATTTGTGTGATTATGTTTGGAATTGGTATGTTGCGTGGGGGGCATACATGGATTGAGATGTTGTTAACATCAGTTTCTTTAGCTGTTGCGGCTATTCCAGAAGGATTACCAGCTATCGTTACTATTATTTTAGCTTTAGGGACACAAAAAATGGCTAAAAGAAATGCCTTAGTTCGTAAGTTACCCGCTGTTGAAACACTAGGAAGTACAGATATTATTTGTTCGGATAAAACAGGAACGCTGACATTAAATCAAATGACTGTGGAAGAAGTTTTTTCTAATAACGAAACAATTGAAGTGGATCAAGAATTACCACTGGATAATCAAACCTTAAAAATTATGACGTATTGTAATGATACAAAAATTTCAGATGATCAAACTTTAATTGGTGATCCAACTGAAACAGCTCTCGTTAAATTTGGTATGGAACGTGATTTTAAAGTGGTAGAAGCCTTAGCTAAGGAACCTCGTGTAGCAGAAATTCCATTTGATTCAGATCGTAAACTAATGACAACTGTTCATAAATTAGAAAATGGAAAATTCTTGATTGCAGTTAAAGGAGCGCCCGATGAGTTATTGAAACGTTGTTCATTTTATGATGTACATGGTGATATTAAGCCAATGAATAAAGAACAACAGGAGCTTATTCTAAGTAATAACACAAACATGGCAAAACAAGCATTACGTGTTTTGGCGATGGCTTATCAGATTTCTGAAACAATTCCAGAAAGCTTAGAATCAGATGCAGTTGAACGTGAATTAATATTCTCTGGATTAATTGGTATGATTGATCCAGAAAGAAAAGAAGCAGCTGAGGCAGTTAAAGTTGCTAAAGAAGCTGGTATTAGACCTGTTATGATTACAGGAGATCACCGTGATACAGCAGAAGCGATTGCAGTTCGTCTGGGTATCATTAGCGCAGGTCAACATGAGGCGGTTATTACAGGTGGCGAATTAAACGAGATGAGTGATGAAGATTTAGCAAGTAGCATCGAACAATATTCAGTTTATGCCCGTGTGTCACCAGAGCATAAAGTGAGAATCGTTAAAGCATGGCAAAAAGATGGTAAAGTCGTAGCCATGACAGGAGATGGTGTTAATGATGCTCCTGCTCTTAAAACAGCTGACATCGGAATTGGAATGGGAATTACAGGAACAGAAGTATCGAAAGGTGCTAGTGATATGGTCTTAGCAGATGATAATTTTTCAACTATTATCATTGCTGTTGAAGAAGGACGTAAAGTTTTCTCTAATATCCAAAAAACAGTTCAATATTTATTAGCCGCTAATTTAGGTGAAGTCTTAACTTTATTTATTGCAACGATGATTGGTTGGGATACGTTGCTTCCAGTTCACTTGTTATGGATTAATGTTGTAACAGATACATTTCCAGCTATTGCTTTAGGATTAGAACCTGTTGAAGCAGGAATTATGAAACTTAAACCTCGTGGACGTAATTCTGATTTGTTTTCTGGGGGAGTTTTACCTAGTATCATTTATCAAGGGATTTTAGAAGCGGGAATTACATTAGGCGTTTATCTGTTTGCTATTAGTTATCCGGTTCATACAGGCTATGAGGCGATACATGCAGACGCTCTAACAATGTCTTATGCAACATTAGGTTTAATTCAGTTATTCCATGCGTTTAATGTGAAATCAGTCCATGAATCAATTTTTAAAGTTGGATTGTTTAAAAATAAAACCTTTAATTATGCGATTTTATTATCATTTACTTTACTAGCAGTAACTATCGTCATTCCAGGGTTTAACGATATCTTCAAAGTAGCGCATTTAGATTTACATCAATGGGCAGTTGTCTTTGGAGCATCTATCGCGATAATTCCAGTTGTCGAGATCGTTAAAATTTTTCAAAGAAAAGCTATAAATAAATAGCGTGAAAAACAATCATTTCTGATATTAGAAATGATTGTTTTTTATGAAAGACTGTTAAATAAGGATTGCAACTAAATGGTTCGTTACATTTTTTTTAATAAATGCTAGAATTATGGTAATAAAAGGAGTTGTTAAAAATGATTATCTCGTCAAATATAAAAAAATACCGTGAGCTGAATAAATTTAGTCAAGAAGAATTAGCGAGTAAAATGAATATCTCAAGACAGTCAATTTCTAAATGGGAACGAGGCGATGCTTTACCTAGTGTTGAAAATTTAGTTAGATTGAGTGAACTACTTGATTTGTCATTAGATGAATTAATTCTAGAAAAACAAAATTTTCCGCTACCTTTTGAATTCGATCGTTTGAAATCAAAATTTATATTTATTGTATGGATGTTGCTACCATTTTTAATGATTGTAACCAATTTAAAAGATATTTTCATATCTAGAGAATCCCAAATAGGTGTTTTTGCAGGGCTAGTTTATATTGTTTTTATTCAAACTACTGGCTATGTTAATTTTAAACGCTACTATACTTATTTCACAATTAGTAAAACGGGTATAGAATATTTTAAAAGGAAACGATATATACCTGTATTGACTAGAGCGTTTTTAGGTATGGTTGGAATACGAGAAACTAGAAATATTGATTACCATGAAATTGAAAAGATGGAAATTTATTTTAATAATGAGGGAAATAAAGGTTTGGGAACAACAGTGGCATATAGACCTAGAGAAATTTATTATGTGAGAGAACCCTTTTTATTAATCATTCATCTTAGAGATGGCGATGAAATCGAACTTAATTTAGATCGAGTATTCTTTAAGGATTCTTTAGAAAGAAAGTATTTCTGTTCAATCTTTAATTACTTCGAATCTAAGGATATTTTAATTGAAGATAACTACAATATTTTATCAAGTATTAACAATGAATATGATTTGATTAAAGAAGCATACAATTTAAAACAAGTCTAATGGTTTATTCTTGTTTTTTTGTTAAAGAAAGCTTTAAATTTTCTTTAAAACAAGTTAAAATGTAATAGAGAGTAATTTAAGAAAGAGGGATATATTTGAAGACACCAAATTTAGGATACTATATTCAAAAAATAAATGACATCGTAACAACATCTGAGGAAATTGGCGAATTGATGAACTCATCATATGAAACAGTTAGAATAGCCATTGATACAGATAAAGTAGCAGACTTAACTAATGAGCAATTAAAAGAAACACAAGAATTATTTTTAAGTGGAACTAAAAAATATCGTGTATTATTAGCTGAAATTAAGGGCTTAAAAGCTCCGATTAAAGTAATTGGTATCCATAAAAAATTAGAAAAATCTTTTGAAACATATGTTGCTGGTTGTCAAGAAATGGTTGATTCTATTAATTTAGAAGAAAAATCAGTGAATAAAGAACAATTTAACACTTCTGAAGCGAAACAAGATGAAGCAACAGATGAAATTTCATTTTGTATTCAACGTATAACACAACTTGTAATGGGTAAATAAATTTTGAAGAGATTGACTAAAAATTTAGTTAGTCTTTTTTTGTCTTCCAAACCCAGTT
>CAUQFM010000102.1:0-7995 GCA_963517295.1 uncultured Vagococcus sp. | reverse complement strand
CAGTTACTCGGAGCTTAACGTCTTTTTCACTACCCTATTTTAGTCAGGAATTTAAAATCTACTCCTTCGGTAACTTCACTAATACCGATCAATTGAAAGTGCCAATCGTTCGGTATTACCTCCAGTTACTCGGAGCAAAACGATTTTTTATTCACCCTATAATTAATACAACAAGTTGCTTAGGTCTTCTGTTTCGATATTACCGAAATATTTTTTTACATCGATTTTTTCGACTGCTTCTATTATTGCTGCTTTTTCATATTTAATACCTCTTAAAGCATTTTCAACATCTGAAATTTCACCTAAGCCAAAGAAATCACCAAAGATTTTAATTTCTTTAATTTCACCTTCTGATACATTCATTTTAGCTTCAATCGAACCAATACCAAACCGATTTCTTCTTACTAAATCAAATTCAGGAGAACGACCATAGTTCCAATCCCAATTACGATATAATTTTTCAGAAATGGCATTGATTTTTTTCCAATCTTCTTCTGTTAATTTATAAACGTTAACATCGTTTAGATTATCTGTTTCAAATATTTTTAATAAAATCTCTTGTCTAAAGTCCTCAGTTGACATGTTTTGGTGTGTATCAGTTAAATATGGTTTGATATTGGTTACTCGTGAGCGAATTGATTTGATACCTTTTGACTCTATTTTATCTTTTCTCACTTTTAAAGCATTAACTACTTCGTTAACATCGCTATCAAACATTAATGTTCCATGAGCAAACATCCGGCCATTCGTTGAATACATGGCGTTACCTGAGAATTTTTTCCCATCAATAATTAAATCATTACGCCCTTTAAGCTCTGCGCCTTCAACGCCCATATCATGTAGAGCATCAATAATCGGCTGTGTTACCTTACCGAAGTTTCTAAATGATTCACCATCATCTGGCATGATAAAGCTAAAGTTAAGATTACCTGCATCATGATACACAGCACCTCCACCACTTAGACGACGAACAACATGAATACCTTGTTTTTCTACATAATCCGTGTTAATTTCTTCAATCGTATTTTGATTACGTCCAATAATAATTGAAGGCTCGTTAATATAAAATAAAAGGATTGGCTCATCAATTGGCATTTCTTGAACTAAATAGGTTTCGATTGCTAAGTTAATTCGTGGGTCTGTTATTTCCTCATTGGATACAAAAATCATTTTTTATTCTCCTATACTGTTAAATTTAATAGTGTTGAAGCTAAAATTGTTTCCACACTATTATTATGAAATTTTTCTGTTTGCTCTTTTAATTGATTTAAATCGATATCTTGTCTCAAATGGCTTAAAACTACTTTTTTTACTTTAGCTTCTTTAACTAACAATCCTGTTTCCTTAGAACTCAAGTGGGCATGATGATTCTCAGTTCCTTCTAAGAAGTAAGTATCTGTAATCAAAAGATCAGCCTCTCTACAAAATTCGACTAGACCCTCAAAATAACCTGTATCTGCAGTAAAAACAAAAATTTTACCTGTCTCTTTTTCTTTTATTCTCATGGCATAACAAGTTACTGGATGAATAGTTTTAATGAAAGATATTTCAAATGGACCTATTTCTAGTTTCTCATTTGGATTATAAGCAAAACCTTCTGATATTCCTGACATACTTAACTGTCGAAAATGATCTTGATCATCTGTATGTCCATAAATTGGTAAAATAGCTACTGGTTCTTTCGGTTTTAATTGCCTTAAATATTGTAATACACCTAAATCTGCAATATGATCATGATGATAATGGGTCAGAATAACGGCATCTAACTTTAATGGGTCTATTTTTTTCTCTAATTGAATTAAAGTTGAACTACCCACATCAAGAAGTAAAGAAAATCCCTTTGACTCTATTAGATAGGAAGTTGTTCCTTCTCCATTATGAGGATAGCCACCCCAAAATCCTAAAACTGTTACTTTCATGGTATCGCTCCTTTAAAAATTAACCTATCTATACTTTACTTTGGTTAGTAATATTTAACAATAAATAACGCTTAATTTCACATTTTTTTATATTTATACTTATTTTTCAATATCTTTTAAAACAATTTTGTTTTATTTTTTGGACAATTTAAATTTACAAAAAAACAAGTTCATAAAATCTTCAATGTTTTTAAAGTGACAAATTGTCACTTTTGTTTTATACTTCTTTTAGTGACAAGTCGTCACTTGAAAATTTTAAAAATTAAAGGAGAATGAATATGTTTCTAGCACTTAAAGAAATGAGTTATTCAAAATTAAGATATACACTCATTGTCGGTATTATCGTTTTGATTTCTTACGCAGTCTTTATGCTATCAGGATTAGCAAATGGACTAGCACAAGAATTTAAACAAGTCATTGTTGATTGGAATAGCGAGACTGTTATTCTATCAGAAGACAGCAACAAAAATCTTTCCGCTTCTCAGTTAACAGAAAAAAACTTAACAGATGTTACTTCAGATAACAAAGCACCTATCCTTGTTTACAATGGTGCGATTGGTGATAAAAAAGAAAAAATTAATATTTCTTTATTTGGAACGCAAAATGATGCTTTTCTGTTACCTAAACTATTAGAAGGATCAATGTTTAAAAACAAAAATGAAGTAATTATTTCAAAAAATTTAGCCACTAAAGGGTATAAAGTTGGCGATATCATTGAAATTGGTAGTGACAATATTAAGATGAAAATTGTTGGTATTTCACCAGAAACTTTCTACACAGTAACACCCGTCATTTACTCATCTTTAGAAGATGCAGCTCATGTGAAATACGGAAAAGAGTTTACGCCTTCTCCTGACGGTTTACCATTAAATGCTATTGTAACAAATAGTCAAGATGCCACAGTTACAAAAGAAGCTAAACCTAAGCTAGATGTGTTAAAAACCAATGATTTTATTGAAAGCTTGCCTGGGTACGCAGCACAAAATTTAACACTTAATTCAATGATTTACTTCTTATTCTTTATTGTCACAGCGATTATTGGTATTTTTATGTACGTGATGACACTACAAAAAACAAGTATCTTTGGTGTAATGAAAGCTCAAGGTATTTCTAGTAAATTTATTATTGATTCTATCGTGAAACAATCATTTATCATTGGTGTACTTGGTATTGCACTTGGTTTTGGATTGGCCTATGGAACTAGTTTGATTTTACCAGAAGCAATGCCGTTTAGTGTTGCCCTGAATTTATGGAGTATTTATAGTCTCGTACTACTTGTTGTGACTATCGTTGGTAGTCTCTTCTCAATTGGAACCGTGACTAAAGTAGATCCGATGAAAGCAATTGGAGGTTAGAAAGATGAAAGACATGCTCGTTATGAAAGATATTACTAAAACATTTAAACAAGGAAAAGAAGAAATTCATGCCCTTAAAAAAATTAATTTTACAGTTAAACAAGGTGAATTCATTAGTATTATCGGTCCTTCTGGATCTGGAAAAAGTACCTTTTTAACTATTTCTGGTGGACTTCAACAACCAACTAATGGCGATATTCGAATTAATGATATTTCCTTTACTAATCTTTCAGAAAAAGAACGTTCAAAACTCAGATTTCAAGAAATCGGTTTTATTTTACAAGCCTCTAACTTGATTCCTTTTTTAACTATCAAAGAACAATTTTACTTAGTTGATAAAGTTAATAAAACAAAGAAACAAGATAAAAAAATTGAGATATTATTAAAATCACTTGATATTTATGATTTGAAAGATAAATTTCCAAAAGATTTATCTGGCGGTGAAAGACAAAGAGTTGCTATCGGACGTGCGCTTTTCAATGAACCTCATCTAATACTGGCAGATGAACCAACGGCAAGTCTTGATACAGAACATGCTTATGACGTCGTTAAATTACTCGTTAAAGAAGCTCATGAAAAACAAAAAGCGACCGTTATGGTAACCCATGATCACCGGATGATTAAATGGAGCGACCGTGTCTTTGAAATGAGAGACGGTGAACTCCTTGAAGTAAAAGACTTTTAAATCCCCCACTATCTTTTATTAATATGTGTTAAAATAAGTGTGAATTGACTCATATGAATGAAGAAGGGATTTAAAATCATGCCTCATGAAACTTTTTTAAACTTATCAGATGAAAAGAAAAGAAATATAGATCATGTTTTATTAAATGTTTTCTTTGATCAACCCATCAGCCAAGTGAAAGTATCTGAGATTGTCACTAAAATGCATATGTCCCGTGGTGCTTTTTATAAATATTTTGATGATCTAGAAGATGCTTATACTTATATTATCAATAAGTATTCTATTGTTATCCATCAAGATATTATTAAATACATTCAAGAAGATAAAAACCAGTTTTTTATTGGCATTGAAAAATACTTAATATGGTGCAGTAAACTTGATCATGAAAATGAATATTGGAAGAGCCTTCGTTTACTTTCTGAATCAAATGATTTATCAGCCTATAAACGTTTTCCAATGACACCAGGTAATCCTTTGATTACTCAGTGGACTGATATTTTAACCGCTAGTCATATTCATATTGAAAATCATGATGAATCAGTCAGTTTTTTATTCTTTATTATGGAGCTTGTTATGAACTCTTTAACAGGTTATATTGCTAATGACTGGTCAACAGAAGAACTTGTTAAAGATTATCGGTTTAGAACCAAATGGATCACACAAGGCGTTTTATAACCCTATTAAGCAGACATTTTTATGATGTCTGCTTTTTTTTATGTTAAAATAATACATTAATTCTTTTTTTGTTAACGGTAACATATATCATCCGATTCTTAAAAAGAATATAATGATTACGCTGTCATTTTTCATATGCACATAAAAGGAGGACTTGGATGAAAAAAGGACTTGCTTATTATCGTTTTTTCTTAAAATCAGAAGCACAGTATCGGATTAATTTTATTTCTTATCTATTACGCGGCTTCATCCAATTAATAGCCATTTTATTCATTTGGAATTTAGTTTATTCCTCTACTGACACTGGCATTATTGAAGGCTTAACTTATCATGAAATTATTCTTTATACGATTATTTCAATGATTGCCACACAATTTATGGAATTAGATAACGATTTTCAAATTGCTGGTGATATCCAAGATGGTAATTTAGCTTATGAACTTGTTCGACCAGTCTCTTATATTTGGAAACTATTTTTTCAAGGTCTTGCCCGTGCAACAACAAGCGTTCTTCTTGTTGGTATACCTACAATAATAGGTGTCGTTTTTTATATTACTCAGCAAGAAACTTTTTTTGTGGCAATTATCCGTGCTTTGTTATTTTTATTAATTATTTCAATTAGTATTGGTTTAATGTTTTGTGTGAATTTACTTTTTGGTTATTCTGCATTTTATTTAAATTATTCTTGGGGATTTCTACTTTTCAAAGGTAGTTTCATTAACCTTCTTTCCGGCGCCTTATTTCCTTTAGCTATGCTTCCAGAATCAATTCGAGGGTTCTTTCTAAAAACACCTTTTCAATATTTAACGTATTTTCCAACGATGGTTTTTTTGGGTAAATTATCCACTGAAGAAATTATAACTAACTTAACTATCCAAATAGTTTGGTTAGGAATTTTTGTAACCCTTTGTCTACTTCTTTGGCGTCATGCGATTAAAAATATTACAATCAATGGAGGTTAAAAAGTGAAACGTTACTTAAAACTGTACAAAGTTTATCTCAATAATTCTTTTAAAATTTTAAAAATGTCGACTGCAAATTTTGTTATTGGTTTTACTGCTTTTCTAGCTATTCAAGTATCTGCTTTGCTATTTTTAAAAGTAACCTTTGGACGAATACCTTCTGTAAATGGCTATAATTTTTATCAAGTCTTATTTATCTATGGTTTTTCTCAAATACCCAGAGGATTAGATCATTTATACAGTGACTATTTATGGATTTTTGCAAGACAAAGTGTCGTTAAAGGTGAATTTGATCGCTATTTAGTCCGACCTGTTAGTCCGTATTTCCAAGTTATTTGTGAACGCGTTCAGTTTGATGCTTTAGGTGAAATTTTTGTTGGTGTCGTTATTACTTTGTATGCTATTACAGGCATTAATTTTCCGAATCCTATTATTTCCATTGTTCTTGGGATTATTTATTTAATTACAGGATGTATCATTTATACAGCAATTAAAACCATTGGCGCTTCTCTTGCTTTCTGGATGAAAAAAAGTATGAATGTTCTACGTTCTATTTACGGATTAAGTGATTTAACTAAATACCCTTTATCTATTTACCCGCCTGTTGTTAGAGGTTTTTTTACCTATTTAGTTCCCTTTGGTATCGTAGCAGCTGTTCCATCAGAATTAATTTTCACTTCTACTTTATTTAATCAAACAACTATTACCATTTTAGGAGTAACATTTATTTTTACATTACTAGCTTCTATTATCTGGAAAAAAGGAGTTAAAATTTATGAAAGTGCCGGAAACTAACCCTGTTATCTCAGTCAAAAACATTTCAAAAACGTTCTATTTAAGACAAAAAACAGGGATATTCAAATCAAAAAAAACACCTAAATACGCTGTGCAAGACGCTAGTTTCGATATCTATCCAGGAGAAATTGTCGGCTTTATCGGGACAAATGGCGCAGGTAAATCCACTACTATTAAAATGATGACAGGCATTTTAACACCCACTGCTGGAAGTTGTCAGGTTAATGGCATTGTTCCCTATGAATCACGCATTAAAAATGCTAAAAATATTAGTGTTGTTTTTGGCCAAAGAACGCAGATGAACTGGGATTTAACCGTTGAAGATAATTTTAAATTATTAAAAGAAATATATGATGTTTCCGATGAAGAGTTTGAACGTCAGATAGTTTTATTAGAAGAACATATGGGCATTAAAAAATTATGGATTCAACAAGTCCGTTCTCTATCACTCGGTCAACGAGTCTTAATGGATATCGCTGTGGCATTAATTCACTCTCCTAAAGTTATTTACTTAGATGAACCGACAATTGGGCTTGATATCATGATTAAAGACAAAATTTTAAAAACCTTAAAATTAATTAATCAACAAGAGAATGTCACCATTATTTTAACGACTCATGATTTAAACGAAATTGAAATGTTATGTGACAGAATTATTATTATTGAAGATGGTCACATTATCTACGATGATTCAAAAGAAGAGATGTTAGATAATTTCTCAACCAACGCGACTATTAAATTTGATATTGAACTAGAAGAACTAGACGATCTTGAAGATTTTTTATGTAACTATCAATTACCCCACTCATTAGAAGGTGGAACGATGTCGATTAAAATTGATCAAGAGGAACAGGATGAAAAAGAAATTTTAAGTAACTTATATCGCCATTTCAGTATTAATAAAATGATAGTGACAAGAACCAGCGTCCAAGACGTCGTTAGAAGCATTTATAGTAAATAAGCGTGGTGAAAAAGGCGGTGAACTCCAAGCAATTGGAGGAAATAAAAAATAATTCACGGTTTTAGAATTAATTTTTATTTTTGAAATTGCCGCAGGAGTTGCCTTTTGAACCCGGACTAGAGAGTGAATAAAAAATTGCTTTGCTCCAAGTAACTGGAACTGATATTAAATAATCCACTCTTTTAGGATTGTTTAATATCAGTGAAGTTATCGTGGGAGCAGATTTTTTATTCCGGACTAATAAGCGTGGTGAAAAAGGCGTTTAACTCCAAGCAATTGGAGGAAATAAAAAATAATTCACGGTTTTAGAATTAATTTTTATTTTTGAAATTGCCGCAGGAGTTGCCTTTTGAACCCGGACTAGAGAGTGAATAAAAAATTGCTTTGCTCCAAGTAACTGGAACTGATATTAAATAATCCACGCTTTTAGGATTGTTTAATATCAGTGAAGTTATCATGGGAGCAGATTTTTTATTCCGGACTAATAAGTGTGGTGAAAAAGGCGTTTAACTCCAATCAACCATTAAGAAATATAAAAAAAATAAACAGAGGATGACAAATTTCGCCATCCTCTGTTTATTTTTAAGATAGATTTTAATATTCTCTTAATTCTTTTACTTTATCAGCATCTAAGCGTTTTACG
>CAUQFM010000101.1:0-8061 GCA_963517295.1 uncultured Vagococcus sp. | reverse complement strand
TTAACTGGAAGTAGAGAGCCAGAAGTGATTGCTGATTTTTATCTTAATAACGGGAAAAAAACAGAAGCCGTTATTGTAAAATTAGGCGAAGAGGGTGCCTATGTCAAAGAAAAAAATGGTAACACCTTTGTTGTAGAAGGCTTTGAAGTAGCAGAAGTGGTCGATACAGTGGGCGCAGGTGATGGTTTTGCTGCTGGTGTGATTAGTGCGCTAATCGAAGGCTTGAGCTTAAAAGAGGCAGTTATTAGAGGAAATGCAACGGGGGCATTTGCCGTTCAAACACCAGGAGACAATGATGGCTACCCAACGCCTGATAAATTAGCAAAATTTTTAGCAAAAGAAAAGGTGCTTTAAGATGAAATTACAAGTAGCCATAGATCGAGTAACTTTAGCCGAAGCTGTTAAGTTAGCTAGTGAATTAAATGGAAAAGTCGATATCATTGAAATGGGAACGTCTTTAATCAAAGATTACGGCAATGAAGCGATTGTACAATTAAGAACAGCTTTACCAGATAGTCAACTTTTAGCTGATATTAAAACCATTGATGAAGGACAATACGAATTTAATCAGGGATTCAAACACGGCGCAGATATTTTAACAGTAATGGGAGCTTCGTCATTAGATACCATTAGATTATGTGAGCAAGTGGCTAAAGATTATCAAAAAACGATGATGATTGATTTGTTAGAGGTGGAAGAAACCAAAATAAAGCAATTACAAGAATTTGAATCAGCTATTTTTTGTTTACATCACTCGATTGATAAGATAGATTCTTGGAATGTTGTGGAGACTGTAGCTGAGTTTAAACTGAAATTTCCACAGAGTAAACGCTTAGCTATTGCTGGTGGTATTAATTTAACTCAAGCAGAAGAACTTAAAAAACAAGGATTGATGGAAATCATTATTGTAGGTTCAAGTATTACCAAAGCAACTGATATAGAAGTTGAAGCTAAAAAATTTATGGAGGTTATTGCCTAATGGATGCAATTAAACTAGTGATGGAAGAAATAAATACGGTAATGAATTTAGTGGATGAAACGGAGCTAGATACAGCACTACCTTATTTTTCAAAGGATAAACGAATTTTTATTACAGGAGCGGGTCGTAGTGGCTTTCAAGCAAAAGGCTTTGCTATGCGTTTAATGCATATTGGTTACACTGATTTTGTCTTAGGGGAAACGATCACGCCTTCTATCAAAGAGGGAGATACTTGGGTGGCTATCTCAGGATCAGGAACAACGAAAGGAATCTTGATGGAAACAGAAATAGCTAAAGAAAAAGGCCTTAAAATAATCGCTTTAACCAGTGACAAAGGCTCAAAATTAGCTCAATTAGCAGATCATACAATTATCGTACCAGGAGCAACTAAAACTGGAGCAGGTGTTAGATCACAGCAATTACTCTCATCTTTATTTGATCAAACAGTTCATATTACATTAGATGCGTTGACTTTAAAACTAGCAGAAAGAGATAATACCTCTAATCAAGAGGCTTTAGCAAGTCATGTCAACGTTGAATAAGAATCGAGGATAAACATGAAACGAGTAGAATTATTATTAAAACTTGAGAAGTCTGGTATTGTTGCAGTTGTTAGAAGTCAAACACAAAAAGAAGGCATGTTAATCAGTCAAAGCCTTCTGAAACATGGCATAAAAGCGATTGAAGTGACTTTAACAACACCTGGTGCTTTGGAAATAATTAAAGAATTACAAATCATATCTAGTGACGATGAAGACATTGTTATTGGAGCTGGAACAGTGATTGATGAAAGTATGGCAGCTGTCGCAATAAATTCAGGAGCAGAATTTATTGTGAGTCCAGTCTTTGATTTAACCATTTGTAAATTATGTCATTTGTATCAAGTTCCTTATATTCCAGGCTGCATGACGGTTTCAGAGATGAAAGTAGCCCTAAGTTCGGGAGTAGATGTGGTTAAGCTGTTTCCTAGTAATCATTATGAACCTAATATTATTTCAGCGATTAAATCTCCATTACCTCAACTAAATATCATGCCTAGTGGTGGTGTTAATTTAGATAATATGAACGACTGGTTAGAAGCAGGAGCCTTAATGATTAGTGCAGGAGGAGAGTTAACAAAATCTCCTGAAAGTGTTGAAAGGTTAGCTGAAAAGTATTTAACTAAATTAAAAGAGTATAGAAATAAATAAAAGGAGAACTGACAGATATAAAAACTGTCAATTCTTCTTTTACTTTTTTTATAATATCGGTTGATCACTAACGCCTCTTCCCACCCAAGTTTTAAGCACATCAATGGAAGGGAACATGACTTGACTGGCAAATGAATCACGTAATAACATTTCAATTGGACCTTGTTTATTGTAAGCCTGACCACCACCAACTCGCATTGCCAAACGAGCCGCTTCAATCGCATTTTCAGAAGCAATAATACGAGCGGTCATGATTTTAATTAGCCCGTCTTCGTCTTCATTTATTAAAGACTCAACGGCATTATCTAAACTTGACTTAGCACTCAACATACTACCGTAAATATTAGCTAGATGGATTTGAACCGTCTCGATATTGGCTAAATTCTTGTCTGGATAATTACGAGAGAGCGCATGATCAACTGTAGCCTCTAAAATTGTTTGAGTCATCCCAGAATAGACACCAGCTAAACCAGTCATAAAATAAATCACATCAATATTAACAGGATATTTTTGATTGGCCTTCTCGCGGTCAATGTAAACGGCAAATTGATTATCAAGTTTCATATTCTCCATCACCATCGGACAAGAGATATTACCACGCATACCAAGACCATTCCAATCGTTCTCTTTAAAACTTAAGCCTTCAGTTTCATAAGGAACTAACCAGTTAACAGCACGATTTTGGTCATCATTGGGTACAGAAATCAGGTAATAATCAGCATAATTAGCTGAAGTAATCATACTTTTAGTGCCATTAATAATGGAATGATCTTCAAAATTTTGGACACTAGTTTCCGATTTAAAGACATGAACGCCAGTCCCAAATTCACTTCTAGCAAGAGAAAGCATTTTATTATGTTGAACAACTTCTGTCGTGATAAACTCTTTCAACTCAGAACTACCAAAAGTTAGGATAAATTTGAGAGCCACGTTATGCATGGTATAGCATAAACCAACAGTGGCAGATCCTTCACCAAAAGCTTGACTAACATAAGCTTGGGCATCAATTCCAGCACCCTCACCACCGTGTGTCTTTGGAATAATTAATTTTAAAAAGCCGTTTTCAGCAATTAAATCCATAATTTCTCTAGGGAAAGCACCTTCTGCATCAATTTTTTGAGCAAATGGGGCAATGTGCTGATTAGAAAATTCTTTTGCTTTGATATAATATTGATTCATGAAAAAACTCCTTTATGTTTTAAGTGGAACAACTTACTAATTTTCGATGATTTGTTATTTATTAAACTATCTTCATACTATCTTAGGTAGGATTAGTTTGCAATTGTTTTCACATGAATAATTAGTTAAGAATTAGTAAGTAATAAGAGGTGTTAATTCATAGGTTTGTAAGAAAAAGAAAGAGAGAATAGACTGGTTTTTTAGGCTAAATGGTAGTACTATATAACTTCAAGCAAAAATAGGAGCGTGTGTCCATGACAATTCAAGCATTAGAACAGGAACAATTAGCATTTACGTATAAAAAATTACTACTAGCACAGCAAGAATGTGCTGTTTTACTTCAAAAAGAATTAGAGCAAGGTAAACGTGATCTTGACGTAAGTGGCGATGATATCAGAATGAGTAATGATAACTGGGGCGATCGTTTAGATTCTTTTGCAGTAATTGAAATGAAGAATAGAGAAATGGATCAACGTCGTTTCTCGATTCAAATGGCAGAAAAAAAACTAAATCAAATAAATCGTTTGTTGGTTTCACCTTATTTCGGAAAGATTGATGTTCTTTTTGATGAGGATGAGGACATTGAGCCTTTTTATATCGGTATTAACGGATTTACTGATGAAAATCATACGAATTTAATCTACGATTGGCGTTCACCCATTGCTGAATTGTTCTATAATAATGAGCTAGGGGATTCTTCTTATGAAGTAAATAATAATGAAATTCCTGTGAGCATTGAAAATAGAAGACAATTGGTCACCGAAGGAAACGAGCTGAAATTTGTTTTTGATACGGCCGTTTCGATTGATGATGAAGTATTGTTGTCGGTTTTAGAGAAAGATGCGACAAGTGCGATGCAAGATATCACAGCCTCTATCCAAAAAGAACAGAACTTAATCATTAGAGATGAAAAATATCCGATTATTTTAGTAAATGGTGTGGCAGGAAGTGGAAAAACTTCGGTTATTATGCAGCGAATTGCTTATTTATTATATCGAAATAGACAAGATATTAATGAAAATGATGTCTTGATTTTATCACCGAATGAAAGTTTTATTAAATATGTCTCAGAAGTCTTACCATCACTAGGTGAAAAGAACCCACTTAACTTAACTTTTAGAGGGTTGTTATCTCAGTTCACATTAGATGAAACAGAAACAGAAGAAGACTATTTCAACCGTGTGACTCAAACAGAAGTGACAGAACAAACAGAAATTTTGCGTAGTCATGATTTCGTTAAGTTCTTGAAAGAAAAAGGTAATGAGGTGTTATTAAGCTCTGAATTACCTGTCCATTCAATTAAACTACAAGATGAAGTTATTATTGATAAAGAAAAAGTTCTTGATTACTTTAAAAACACACCTAAATCCGCTTCATTTTTAGAATGTGTTCAGGGTGTGAAAATGCATTTAGACAGCCTCTGGGAAGAAACAATCACGAAAGAATCACTAGAATCAAAAAATCAAGATCAACTTCAATTACTATCAGAACAAGAACAACGCCAATTATTTGGCAAGTTAATTCCAGATACAGAAGAACAAATTATGCGCTACACGAAAAAAATGCTTAGAAAAAAATACCGTTCTATTCCAGAAAAAATTAAAGAACTAGACTGGTTAGATACTCAAAAATTAGTGGAGATACTATACCAAGAATACACAGGAAAACCATATCAAAACGAAGTAGAAAATGTGGATTCGGAAGTTATTTATCTCTTAACACAACATTTGTTTGTTGAAAAATTATTTGTTCCTAGATTGAAATTTTTGTTTATTGATGAAGCACAAGATTATACACCAGCCCAAATCTGCTTTATCAAAGAACTATTTCCAAAAGCAAAAATAACCATGGTTGGAGATGAAGACCAAGGAATTTTTAACTCAGTGATTGATTTCTCACAAATCGAAACAATCATGGAGAGCTATCAAGGAGAGCCCAAAACATATAATTTACAAAAAAGTTATCGTTCAAGTGGCTTGATTACTCAAACTTTTAATCAACTAAGAGGAAAAAGAGTAGAAGAAATTATTCCAATCCAACCACTAGGAGAAGTACCTGTTTTTGTACCACTTCCTGAAATTGGAAGCTTTAAACATTTGATTGAAACTAATGATTTAACAAGTGCAACGATCATTACTAAAACGATCGAACAAGAAAAGCAATTAGTTAAAAAACTAGGCGATGATTATTTAAGAAGTCGAAAATTAACGGTGACACCTGTTAGTTTAGCTAAAGGTTTAGAGTTTGATCATGTGATACTTTATGATGTTTCTAAAGAAAATTATCAGACAGCACAAGACAAACGTTTACTTTATACAGCTGTTTCAAGAGCTATGAAAACCTTAATGATTACGTATCAAAATGATTTAGTGGATTGGTTGAAGTGAAAAATAGATTGAGGATGACCAAAAGTCATCTTCAATCTATTTTTTCTTTTTATTCTTTAAATATTTCTCGCGTAGAGCTTGTAGTTCTTGCTTTTTATCTGCTTTTTCAGGGAGATTTTTTTCATGATATTTTGTTACAGATGTTTGACCTTTTGTATCTAATTGATATTTTCCCACATTGTTCACCTACTTTTATTTGTCTTACATAATATACCTTATTTTGGAGAGATAAGACACTAAAAGCATAAACTTCTTCTGTTTCTTGCCAATTTTTTTGATAATAAGTAGCTAAAAAAACCGTATTCTCAATCAAATTATCCATTCTAAAAAGAACCTCATCATTCACAATCTTTTGTTAGATGACATCTGTATCTTTAACGAAAACATAGTTTGGCACAATAGCTTTTTGAGGAAGTAAATCAAAAATATGATTCAAGGTAGCAGGAAGAGAAGCTTGAAAAGTGGGAGAGCCAACGGAAATAATATCAGCTGTCATAATTTCTCTAACTACAAAACCTGTATCACCATTATAATTTAAGTAATTACGACCATCGCTAATTCTTTTAAATCAATAAAGGTTGTTTCATGGTCAGGATATTTTTCGGAATATTTACTTTGAACTTCTTTTAGACTAATTAACGTTTTACTCCCTACTTTAGAATCTTCAAATTTTTTTAGAGGAGGGAATATTAGAATATTATTCAAGAATGAAACTTATTTTCAACTAATAAACAAAGCGACCATCTTAAACGGTTCTGCATGAGAGGCTTATTAACGTATGCTTTTCTTCATCTTGGATATGCTGTAAAAAAATGAAATATGTCATGTTAGACTGAATTTCAACAACTAGATAGTTGGTCGTTTAGTCAGCTAGGATAAAAATCAGTTTAATTAGGTAATAGGTTTCATCTATGATGTTTGTTATACTTTTGATAATAAGCAAGGAGAAGATGAGATGAATAAAAGTTCCTTAATTCAAAGTATGCTAAATGATTATCAAGACTCAATCATCACTGAAACAATTCCAAGTAAAACTATTTTACTTAGAGAAGGAGATGTTTCTAATACTATCTATCTGGTAAAAAAAGGTGCTGTTAGGTTATGGAATAACGATGATGGTCGCGATATTACTGTGCAATTCTTTTTTGAAAATCAATTTGTTTCCTCCTTCGAAAGTTTTTATTTAAAAAAACCAAGTCAGTTCTCTATTGAAGTAGTAGAAGAAACAATAGTAGGAAAAATCAACCGCCAATTATTAGAAAAAATGGATCGCGAAGTAGTCGGAAGTGGATCAGTTATAACTGAATTAATCTGCGAAAGGTTTATCGAATATACCAATTATTTTTTGTCTAGAATTAAAAATAGTCCTGAAAAAAGATACGAGGAGCTTCTTAAAAATAATCCGGAATTAATCGAACGAGTACCTCATCATTATATAGCCTCTTATTTAGGAATGACGCCTGTTTCATTAAGCAGAATCAGAACTAGAAAAAATGATTAATTGTATTAACATTTGTTAATGTCTAAAAAATAAATCGTCCTTATAATATGTTTATAACATATGAGGAGGAAATAACATAAAAACAATAATTGTATATAATCATCCCTACAAAGGAAGTTTTTGCCATGCTATATTGGAATCGACTAAGAAAAGTATCGAAGCTAAGGGTGGTGAAGTTGAAGTGATTGATCTAGATTCAGATGGCTTTAATCCTGTCATGAGTGGTAAGGATTTACTGGCATTTAGAAATCATCAATCCATCGACGAACAAGCTAATAAATACATCGAACAATTAAAAACAGCGGATCACCTAGTAATGATTTTTCCTATTTGGTGGGAACTAATGCCGGCTATGACAAAAGGATTCATTGATAAAGTCATTTTTCCAGGATCAGCATATACCTATACGGAATCAGGCTATGGCATGAATACCTTACTTGGTAATATTAAAACAACGACAGTTATCACTACTATGAACACACCTAGTGCTATTTATAAACTTGTTTTTGGAAATGCCATAAAAAAAGCCCTAATAACAGGCACATTAAAAAAAACAGGCCTAAAAAAAGTTAAATGGCTGAGCTTCAACATGGTGAAAAGCAGCAAAGATGAAACAAGAGCAAAATGGTTATCCAAAGTTGAAACAAGATTTAGTAAAGAAACGTTTTGGAAGAACATCTAGTGAATGATGAGTGGTTAATAGTAATTGATTAAGGTCCTAGAACAGTCTAGGGCCTTTTTGTTTATAATAAAAAAGCCTTGATAAATCAAGACTTTTAATAACTATATGGATCAACAACTTAATAGTTTTTTTGGAATTATTAT
>CAUQFM010000100.1:0-8089 GCA_963517295.1 uncultured Vagococcus sp. | reverse complement strand
AAGTTGCGCTAATGTGAGCCTTCATTTTGGGACATTTTAACTTTCGCTTGACAGTAACTTTAAGATAATTTTGTTTTTTTGTAACTAAGATAATGCTTTTTTTTGAAAATTACAGTATACTATCATAGGATAAAGAAGGGAAGTAGAAGAAGTGGCACAACTTTTTTTTAAGCATGGTGCAATGAATAGTGGAAAGACAATTGAAATTTTAAAAGTTGCCCATAACTATGAAGAGCAGAATAAACCAGTTATTTTAATGACAAGTGGTTTAGATACGCGAGATGAAGTTGGGGTTATCTCAAGTCGAATCGGCTTAAAAAGAGAAGCCATTCCAATTTTTCATGAGACTGATATTTATGATAAAATGGCCTCATTACCTTTTAAACCATACTGCATATTAGTAGATGAATCACAATTTTTAGAAAAACATCATGTGATGGATTTTGCAAAAGTTGTAGATGAACTTGATATACCAGTGATGGCATTTGGACTGAAAAACGATTTTAAAAATGAATTATTCGAAGGCTCAAAATACTTATTGCTTTATGCAGATAAAATCGAAGAATTAAAAACAATTTGTTGGTTCTGTCATAAAAAAGCAACGATGAATTTACGAATGAATGATAACAAGCCTGTTTATACTGGCGAACAAATACAGATTGGCGGAAATGAAAGCTATTTTCCTGTTTGTAGAAAACATTATCTAAATCCACCAATAATAGATCGTTAAAAGAAAACGTCTTATTTGAATAAAGCAATTAGAAAGGAAGAATTAAATGTTCGATCAATTACAATCTCTTGAAGATCGTTATGAAGAATTAGGGGAATTATTAAGTGACCCAGAAGTTGTTAGTGATACAAAGCGTTTTATGGAATTATCTAAGGAAGAGGCTAACACAAGAGAAATCGTAGCTGTCTACCGTCGTTATAAAGAAGTTATTCAAGGAATCAAGGATTCAGAAGAGTTACTAGGCGAAAAATTAGATGATGAGTTACAAGAACTTGCTAAAGAAGAATTATATGAATATAAAGCAGAAAAAGATGAAATTGAAGAAAAAATAAAAATATTACTATTACCAAAAGATCCGAATGATGGTAAAAATATTATCATGGAAATCCGTGGGGCAGCTGGTGGAGACGAAGCAGCTTTATTTGCTGGTGATTTATTTGAGATGTACCAAAGCTATGCAGCAGCACAAGGCTGGAAATTTGAAGTAATGGATGCTAATATCACTGATATCGGTGGTTATAAAGAAGTTACTATTATGATTTCAGGTACAAGTGTCTTTTCTAAATTAAAATATGAAAGTGGCGCTCACCGTGTTCAACGTATTCCATCGACTGAATCTCAAGGTCGTGTTCACACATCTACAGCAACCGTTGTTGTCTTACCAGAAGCTGAAGAAGTAGAGTTAAGTTTAGCAGATAAAGATATTCGTGTAGATATCTACCATGCATCTGGAGCCGGTGGACAACATGTCAATAAAACAGCCTCTGCTGTACGGTTGACACATACACCAACAGGAATTGCTGTTGCGATGCAAGATGAGCGTTCTCAGCTTAAAAATAGAGAAAAAGCAATGAAAGTATTACGTGCTAGAGTATTTGATCAAATGATTAGCGAAAGTCAAAGCGAATATGATGCGACTCGTAAATCAGCAATTGGTACAGGAGATCGTTCAGAACGTATTAGAACATACAATTTCCCACAAAACCGTGTAACCGATCATCGGATTGGTTTAACAATCCAAAAATTAGATCAAATTTTAGCTGGTAAAGTAGATGAAATTATTGATGCTTTAATTATTTATGATCAAACAGAACAGTTGGAAAAATTAAATGGTTAATGCACCAAAAACATATTTTGAAGTCCTTAATTGGGCTTCTTCTTTTTTAGAAAAAAAAAATGAAGAAGCTTATATTGCTGAGTATCTTTTATTAGAGCGAAAAAAATGGACAAAAACTGAGTTACTATTGAATTTTAAAAAGAGAATGCCAATAGAAGAAATCATCAGTTATGAAGAAGATATTAATCAAATTATCAAACATGTTCCTGTTCAATATTTGATAGGTTCATGTGAATTTTATGGTCGACGATTTAAAGTAAGTGAAGATACTTTAATTCCGAGACCAGAAACAGAAGAACTGGTTGAGATGATTTGTCAGGAAAATGAAAATGACTCAAAATTAGTGGTGGATATTGGGACAGGAACTGGAATTATTGGTATTTCTTTAAAACTAGAAAAACCTAGCTGGGAAGTTGTGGCCTTAGATATTTCAAGTGGTGCACTAAATGTTGCTGAAGAGAATGCTGTACTACTGGATGCCTCTGTTAATTTCATAGAAAGTGATGTGTTAAGTCATTTCAAGCATAGTTTACCGATTGACATTTTAGTTTCTAACCCACCCTACATCAGTTACGATGAATGGGAAGTGATGGATCAATCAGTTCGCGAATTTGAACCTAAAACAGCGCTATTTGCTGAAAATAATGGGTTAGCTATTTATCAAAAAATAGCAGTTGAGGCCAAAGAATACTTAGCTGAGAACGGAAAAATTTATTTAGAAATAGGTTACTTACAAGGAAAACAAGTAGCCGCTATTTTTCAAGAACAATTCCCTCAAAAAAAAGTGGAGATTATTCAAGATATGAGTAAGCAAGACCGAATGATAAAAGTGATATAAAAGGAAGTGCTAACGATGGAGACTAAAATTATCCATCCAGATGAAATAGATGAAGCAGTCAAAGCGATTAAAGCAGGAGAACTTGTATCTTTTCCAACTGAAACAGTTTATGGACTTGGAGCGGATGCAACAAATGAGCAGGCTGTAAAAAATGTATACAAAGCTAAAGGAAGACCGAGTGATAATCCATTAATTATTCATGTGTCCGAAATCAAACAGATTTTAACTTTTGTAGAGAATTTTTCAAAAACAGCTCAAAAATTAATGGACACATTTTGGCCTGGTCCGTTGACATTAATTTTTCCGTTAAAAAATGAAAAAGTCCTCCCTAGTGTTGTTACAGGGGGACTTCAGACAGCTGCATTTAGAATGCCAAATAATCAATTAACTTTATCATTAATAGAAAAATCGGGTAAAGTTTTAGTGGGGCCAAGCGCAAATACATCCGGCTTACCAAGCCCAACAACAGCAGAACATGTGTATCATGATTTAGCAGGTAAAATTTTTGGTGTTTTAGACGGCGGGGCTTGCCAAGTTGGTGTGGAATCGACTGTTTTAGATTTATCCCAACCTGACGTGCACCCAACAATCCTTAGACCAGGAGCGATTACAAAACATCAGTTAGAAGAAGTAATCGGCACCGTTTTAATGGATCAACATATTTTAAGTGAGAAAGAAGCACCGAAAGCTCCAGGTATGAAATACAAGCATTATTCACCTAAAACACCAGTTGTTATGATTGATTATTTAGAAAATAATTGGCAAGAAGCAATTGATTTTTACCGAAAAAGTGGGAAAAAAATTGGCTTACTAGCTAACAAAGAACTATTGTCTGAAGTTGTTAATTATGAGGATGTTTATGTATTATCAGAAAATAGAAATGTGACAGAAGCCATGCATCATTTATTTGCTGGCTTAAGGTATTTGGATGAGAAAAATCCAGTTTTAGATATTATATTAGCTGAAACGTATTCAGAAAAAGACGAAGGTTTAGCTTATATGAATCGACTAAAGAAAGCTTCTAATCAAAAAAAGTATCAAAAAGAAGTTATTTTATGATACAATGTGTGTAAATAATGAATGTGAGGTGCTTTTTTTAATGGATTATAAAAAATCAGATGCAGTTTTGTGGGATGCTATAGAAAATGAAAAAAATCGTCAAGAGAATACAATCGAGTTAATTGCCTCAGAAAATTTTGTATCAGAAGCAGTCATGGCAGCACAAGGAAGTGTTTTAACAAACAAATACGCTGAAGGATATCCAGGTAGACGTTATTATGGCGGATGCGAATTTGTTGATGTTGTAGAAAATTTAGCTATTGACCGTGTCTGTGATTTGTTTGATGCTAATTTTGCCAATGTACAACCTCATTCAGGATCACAAGCAAATACAGCAGCGTATCTTTCTTTAGTAGAACCAGGGGACACAATCATGGGAATGGATTTAACAGCTGGAGGCCATTTAACACATGGTTCAACAGTTAACTTTAGTGGGAAAACATATAACTTTGTTTCTTACGGTGTGGATCCAGTAACTGAAGTAATTGATTATGAAGTGGTTAAAATTTTAGCTAGAAAGCATCAACCAAAACTTATTGTTGCAGGTGCAAGTGCTTATTCTAGAGAAATAGATTTTAAATTATTTAGAGATATTGCCGATAGTGTTGGTGCTAAATTAATGGTAGATATGGCTCATATTGCAGGACTTGTTGCTACTGGATTGCACCAAAATCCAATGCCGTACGCTGATATTGTTACGTCAACAACACATAAAACATTAAGAGGCCCTCGTGGTGGAGTTATTTTAACAAATGATGCTGATTTAGCTAAAAAAATCAATAGTAATATCTTTCCTGGTATTCAAGGTGGCCCTTTAGAACATGTTATTGCTGCTAAAGCTGCAGCTTTTAGAGAAGCTTTATTACCGGAGTTTAAAGAATATAGTGAACAAGTTATAAGTAATGCCAAAGTGATGGCTCGTTTTATCAATCAAACACCTGGGCCAAGATTAATTAGTGGTGATACAGATAATCATTTATTATTGATTGATGTAACAGGATTTGGTTTAACAGGGAAACAAGCAGAAGCCATTTTAGATAGCGTACATATTACGGTTAACAAAAATACGATTCCTTTTGAAAGTCGTAGTCCGTTTGAAACAAGTGGTATTCGAATTGGAACACCAGCAATTACCTCTCGAGGATTTAAAGAAGAGGGTGCGCAAAAAATTGCAGAATTAATGATTCATGCACTTTCAAACTATGATAATGAAGCTGAACTATCTAAAATTCGTGAAGCAGTTGCAGAATTAATTGAAAAACATCCGCTTTATAAATAAAATTTTAGGTAATTGACTAGTCAATTGCCTATTTTTCCGTTACAATAGATTGAAATAAATTTTAAAGGAGAATCGCGATATGGGAAAATTTCAAGTTATTGATCATCCGCTAATTCAACACAAATTAACAATTATAAGAGAGAAAAATTGTGGAACAAAAGTTTTTCGTGAAGTAGTCGATGAGATTGCTATGTTAATGGCTTATGAGGTATCTCGTGACATGCCTTTAGAAGATATTGAAATTGAAACACCAATTGGTAAATCAATTCAAAAAACATTGTCAGGAAAAAAAGTAGCTATTGTACCAATCTTAAGAGCCGGTATTGGCATGGTAGATGGTATGTTACAATTAATTCCAGCTGCTAAAGTTGGTCATGTCGGTTTATACCGTGACGAAGAAACATTAGAACCAGTTGAGTATTTTGTTAAATTACCAGCTGATATTGCAGAACGTCAATTATTTGTTGTCGATCCAATGCTTGCAACAGGAGGATCTGCTATTATGGCAATCGACCTTCTTAAAAAACGTGGGGCAACAAATATTAAATTTGTTTGTCTTGTTGCAGCTCCAGAAGGCATTAAAGCTCTTCAAGAAGCACATCCAGATGTTGATATATACACAGCAGGATTAGATGAAAAATTAGATGAAGCTGGTTATATTGTTCCTGGTCTAGGAGACGCTGGCGACCGTTTATTTGGTACTAAGTAAAAATAAAAAAATAAAGAGGCTGACATTTTAGTTAGCTTCTTTTTATTTTAGGAGTTAGTAATGAAAACAGATTATAAAATTATTTTGATATTCATTCTTTTGATAAGTGGTGTTAGCTATTTATTAGTCAAAGAATATCAACAAACAGATATTAAAGAAACGAATAAAAAACAAACGAGTACAACCAAAGTAAAACAAACTGAACAACCAAAAAAGAAATCAAGCAATGAAGAAATTACTGATTATGTTGATAAACTTTCTGCAGAAGAAAAAGTGGGTCAATTATTTTTAATTAGAATTCCAGAAGAAAATGTTTTATCAGACATAGAAAAATATAACCCGAGTGGTGTGGTTATATTTAGTCGTGATGTTGAAAAAGAAACAAAGGTTAGTTTCACTGATAAAATAAATGGTTTTCAAAAGAAAAGCAGGATTCCTCTTCTTGTTGCGAGTGATGAAGAAGGTGGGACAGTAACTCGCGTCAGTCAAAATAAAGATATCGTTGAATCCCCTTTTAAGTCACCACAAGAGATTTATAAAAAAGATGGTCTTGAAGGCCTTAAAAAAGAGACAAAGGAACGATCTGAAAAATTAAAAGAGCTTGGTATCAATGTGAACTTGGGCCCAGTTGCAGATGTCTCAACAGAAAAAGACAGCTTTATTTATGATCGGAGTTTAGGTTTACCAACAGATGAAACCAGTCTAGCAATAGCTGCAATGGTTGGTGTAATGAATGAAGAGAAGATAGGCAATTCATTAAAACATTTTCCAGGTTATGGAGACAATAAAGATTCCCATACTGAAATTGTTTACGATGATCGAAAAGTAGCTGATTTACGAAAAAATGATTGGCTACCTTTCGAAGTTGGTATTAGGGCTGGAGCGGATAGTATCTTAATGTCTCACAATATTTTGAAAGATGTAGACGATAAAAAACCATCATCTTTATCAAAACCCGTGCATGACGTATTAAGAAACGATTTAAATTTTTCAGGTGTTATTATAACGGACGATATGGATATGGCAGGTTTAACTGACTTTACGACACAAAAAGAAGGTGCCTTGGACGCCATATTGTCAGGAAATGATTTAGTTATGACTTCTCATTATCAAGAACAAATTCCTTTTATTTTAGAAGAAATGAAAAAAAATGACGCGCTTAAAAATCGAGTAGATGAATCAGTAACTAGAGTGATTAAATGGAAGTATGAACTTGGTTTACTTTCTTTTCCATAATATTTTGATATACTAAATAAGAAAGTGAGTGAGTATTTCATGCTAAGTATTAAAGATTTTTTGAAAGCTGATATGACAACTATATCAAACTTATTATTAACAAATTATAAAAAAATTGGACTATCAGACCAAGAATTTTTATTTTATATTCAATTACTTAAGTTTAGACAAGAAGGGAACTATTTTCCAGATTTATCTCTTGTTTCTGAGGTAATGACAGCACCTGTTGAAGACTTGTATCGCTTACTTCAAGGTTTGAATGATAAAGGAGCCATCTCTATCGAAACATTGATGAACCAACAAGGTCAAGCAGAAGATCGCTATGATTTAACATTAATCTATGATAAATTAGCTCATTATTTAGAACAACAACAAGAAAAAGAAGTTCAAATTAAAAGTGAAAATAAAGTGACAACTCTTTTTCAAACCTTCGAAATTGAATTTGGTCGTCCATTATCGCCTATTGAATATGAAACAATTCAAAGTTGGTTGAATCAAGATAAATATGAGGTGGAATTAATCGAACTTGCTTTAAGAGAGGCAGTATTAAACCAAGCTTATAGCTTGAAGTATATTGATCGGATTTTACTATCATGGGAACGTAAAAACTTAAAATCAAAACAACAAGTTCAACAGGATCAAAAGAAAAGATTATCTCAAATTGATGCCCAAAATGAATCGAGTAACGAAGAGGAATTACCTTTTGTACCTCTACATAACTGGTTAAATCCTAATCAATCGTAAGTAGGTGAGTAGATGTTATCTGGGAAAAGAACAGTTGAAGCGTTAAATCGAATGGAAATTATGTTTCCAAATGCGCAAGGAGAATTAGATCATGAATCTTCTTTTCAATATTTAATTGCTGTAATACTAAGCGCACAAGCAACAGATGTATCAGTTAATAAAGCAACACCTAATCTATTTTCAATGTATCCAACTGCGGAAACTTTAGCAGTTGCGCCTCTTGAAGATGTCATGGATCGAATTAAAACAATTGGATTATATAAAAACAAAGCTAAAAATATAATAAAAACATCACAACTACTCGTAAATGAATATAATGGACAAGTTCCTGAAACTATTGAAGAAATGATCAAGCTTCCAGGAGTAGGAAAGAAAAC
>CAUQFM010000099.1:0-8140 GCA_963517295.1 uncultured Vagococcus sp. | reverse complement strand
AACAGTTGCGTATGTAACTGAGTTGATGAAAAGTAATTAATATATAAATTAAAGTAATGCTGAATAATTAAAGAGAATTGATTGAGGACCTGTCCTTGATCAATTCTCTTTTTCTATACAAGCTAAAGGAGATAGTGCTAGAATAGTAAGAATAAAACAGCCTGCCCACTTTTTACACGATTATATCCTGTAAAAGAAAGTGTTTTCTTGGAAGCGTTTTAATATTACTATATAGCTACAGAGAGGAAAGTGAATCGAAATGGTATTGGAAAGACGTGAAAAAGAGATTGTCACAATCTTGCTAGCTAGCGAGTTAACCACAATTTCAAAAATTGCTGAAACCATGCATTTATCGAGTAAGACAATTTCACAATCTTTAAAGATTATTGATAACTATTTTGCAGGAAGTGGCGTGTCCTTAATTCGCAAGCCTAAAGTTGGGATTTCATTAGTTGGAGATCGAGATCAGCTGAATCAATTAATGCAATTGACTAATCAACAGGCAATTCCAACGACAAAAGAGGAACGAGTTCAATATCTTTGTTTTAAAATTATTGAACAAACGAGTTACTTTACTCGACAGGAATTACAAGATTCTTTATTTATTGGTAAAACAACTCTTGAAAAAGATATGAATAAGGTGAATGAAATCTTTGCTTTATTTGATGTCACAATTGAATGGATTCCTGGTAAAGGTTCTTTTCTAAATCTTATGGAGCATGAAAAAAGAAAGTTAGCAGTCGATTTGATTTATTATTTCTGGAGTCAAAATTGGCAAGTTGTTAAAACTGAGGAATCTTTTACTCATACAATTGAAGGTGTTCCAGATTTTGCTAAAGGTTTTGTCAATTTGCAGATGCTGAAAGAAATTGATGAGTTGTTACAAGACTATTTTTCTAAATCTCAACCAGAAATGAGTGACATGAGCTACCATTCTTTGTTACTTCATCTCTTAGTTGCCATTGAACGTATCAAAAATGGTCAGCTTTTAATGGATGAAGCACTAGAAAATCAATTTCCTTCTAACTCTGAATTAGCTAAATTTATTAAAGTATTAGAAAATCATTTTGAGATTCAGTTACCGGTTTCTGAGATTATGTTTATTAATAGCCATTTAAATATGAATAAATTGACTGCTTCTGAATTGATTTATGAAAGCCCTAACGATAATTTTGTCAGAGAGATTATCAAAGACACTATCGTAAATTATGATGAGGCTTCATTGGTGGGATTAGTCACTCATATTAAATCAGTCATTGAACGGATTCGTAAAGATTTACCTATTGCCAATCCTTTTATAGCAGATGTTAAGCAGAGTTTTCCGATTTCTTTTGAGGAAGCAATTCAGTTGAAGCAAAAACTAGAAAAAACATTTGAATTGATCATTCCTGAAGATGAAACAGCCTATTTAGCGGTCCATATACAAGCATTTAAAGAACGTAAGAAAGAAGAAAATATAGATAAAATAAAAGTCTTATTAGTTTGTAGTAGTGGCAAAGGGACATCACAATTGTTAGCTGCAAGAATTAGAAGGAAATTCCCTAAGCTAGAGATTTCAAGGATTCTTTCGATTCAGGAACTAGCTCGAACCAAAATTACCGAAGATTTAATTTTATCAACAGTTAATTTAGAAATTGAAAATCATACGATTTTATATGTTTCCCCAGTATTAAGTCAAATTGATCAGAATAAAATCAATAAATTTATCGATGAAAAAAAGGAAGTCGCAAAAGGTACTAAAACTTTTGCTCGTTTGATTCATCAAGATTTAGTTTTTCTTGATCAACCATTAGCTAATTTTGAAGCAGTTATTCATTTTATAGGGAAACAATTAGTTAGAAAAGGATACGTTAAAAAGGGAATTATCCAATCGGCCATTGATCGGGAAAGTCTGTCATTTACTTCTTTTGGCAAATTTGCAACCCCTCACGGGGCACCTGAACTAGTCTTAAAATCAGCGATAGCCTTTTTAAGACTAAAAAAAGAAATCAAATGGGGAGATGCGAAAGTTAAATATATTTTCTTTATTTGTATCAAAGATGAAAGTTCCCATGATTTAGAAGCGATTTATGATCATTTACTAGAGATTATTGATAGTGGTGACAAAAGTTTTTTAGCTAAAGGCAATCAAGAGCAATTATTAAGTTATTTGAAAGAGGGAAAATAAATGAGCGTAGAAGATGTATTAGATATCAAACAAGTAGTGATTGATTTAGTGGCTTCAAGTCAGGCAGAAGTTATTGAACGATTAGCAAATGAATTAGATAAAAAGGGGGTTCTTAGCAATAAAGAGGCTTATATCCAGTCGATTTTGGAACGTGAAGAACATTCGACTACTGGAGTTGGAAATGGAGTTGCAATTCCTCATGGAAAAAGCGACACAGTAACTGAGGCAGCAATTGCTTTTGCAAAATTAAATACACCAGTGGAATGGCAGTCACTAGATGATCAGCCAGTAGTCATTGTGATTATGCTAGCGATCCCTAATTCAGAAAAAGGCGAAACCCATTTACGTTTATTGTCAGAAATTGCAATGAAATTAATGGATGATGAATTTATAGTAGCTTTAAAAGAAGAAACTGATCCAGCAAACATTATCAAGATCTTAAAATAAGAGGAGGAAATCAACATGAAAAGAAAAATTATTGCCGTAACAGCTTGTGCAACAGGAGTAGCTCATACTTATATGGCAGCCCAGGCCTTAAAAAAAGGGGCAAAAGGATTAGGAGATATGATTAAAGTTGAAACACAAGGCGCAACAGGTATTGAGAATGAATTGACTGAAAAAGATGTTCAAATTGGAGAAGTTGTCATTTTTGCAGTCGACACTAAAGTTCGAAATGAAGAACGTTTTGCAGGGAAGAAGATATTAAGAGTTCCGGTTGCAGCACCAATTAAGGATGCAGAGAAGATTATTAAAGAAGCATTAGCCTTAGTAGATATAGATAGTTAATAGGGGGAAAAAAAGATGAGAAAAGTTGGGAATAGCATTAAAAATCATGTATTAACAGGTATCTCTTATATGATACCACTTGTAATTGCCGGAGCCGTAATTATGGCGATTTCACGTGTGGGAGGATCGATTTATGGTATTACAGATATATGGGATAGCGGGTATGCAACAAGTTCAAGTAGTATTGTTCGTTTACTTCATAGCCTTGATGGTTTTGGTGGAATTGCTTTAGGTTTAATGTTCCCAGTAATTGCCGCTTTTATTGCCTATTCGGTGGTAGATAAATTAGGAATTGCACCTGGTTTAGTTGGTGGAATGTTAGTTAAAGAATTGAATGCGGGTTTTCTTGGAGCAATTGCTGCTGGACTGATTGCAGGATATGTTTGTCTTTTAATTCGCAATCATGTCAAATTACCAAAGTCAATGGCTTCGGTAGTTCCAGTTTTTCTTATTCCTGTTTTAGGTACGTTGGTGACTGTACTAATGATTAATTATGTGATTGGCGTTCCATTTGCGGCTTTAAATATAGGGCTTGAAAATTGGTTAAATAGTTTAAGTGGCGGAAACCAAATTTTAATGGCAGCAGTTGTTGGGGCAATGGTTGGTTTTGATTTAGGTGGCCCAGTTAATAAAGCTGCTGTAACAACAGCGATGGCACTATTAACCAGTGGTGTCTATGCACCAAATACAGCAGCACAAGTTGCAATTATTATTCCACCAATTGGGTTAGGATTAGCAACTGTGATTGGAAAGCATAAATACAATACTGAGTTAAAAGAAGCTGGAAAGTCATCAATTATTATGGGATTAGTTGGGATCAGTGAAGGTGCAATTCCATTCGCAGTAGAAAGCCCTTTAAAAGTTATTCCTTCAACTGTGATTGGTTCAGCAATCGGCTCAGCTATGGCAGTTGGTCTTGGTGCAGTTAATCAAGCTCCAATTAGTGGTTTTTATGGTTGGTTTACGGTAGAAAAATGGCCGATTTATATTCTGTCTATTGCAGTAGGTTCATTATTTGTAGCGATATCTAGTGTTCTTTTAAGAAGTAAAGATGCAGGCATTGAAGAAGTATCTATGAGTTTAGATGAAGAATTTGATGAAGATGCATGGGAAGAAGAGTGGCAAAGTTAATGACAAATGTACACATTGTAAATCACACACATTGGGATCGAGAATGGTATTTTACATCAATGGATGCCTTGGTTTTAAGTGATCAATTATTCAGTGATGTATTGACTGAGTTATCCCGCAATCCGGAAGCTAGTTTTGTTTTAGATGGTCAGCTTTCAATTTTAGATGATTATTTGGACTTGTATCCAGAAAAATTACCTGAAATTAAAGCTTTGATTGAAGCACAACAATTATTTATCGGTCCATGGTTTACGCAATCTGATGCCTTCTTTACTTCGGGAGAATCAGTTTTACGGAATGCGATGATTGGAATTTTTGAAAGTAAGAAGTATGGCGATTTTATGCCAATTGGTTATCTACCGGATACATTTGGATTCAATGCTCAAATACCGGTTATTTTAAATGAAGCTGGCTTAGAAAATATTATTTTGTGGCGTGGAGTTAGTTTAGGTAAACATGTCAATTCTCCTTATTTCAAATGGGAGAGTTTAGGCGGAGGAAATCAGGTCTATGCTTTAAACTTTCCTCAAGGATATGGAACAGGAATGTTGCTTGAACCAACACTGGAATATGTTGAAGGTAGATTGGATAAGGCAGTTGATTTTATTAAGCAATTTACAGATTCTAAAGAAATCATGATTCCTTCTGGTAATGATCAATTAGGTATTATCTCAGACTTTAACAATAAAGTTGCAGAGATTAATCAGTTAGGTAAGTATGACTATCAAGTCAGTACGTATCAGAACTTTTTAGGTTTGATGAAAGAAATGGATTTGGAAACGTATCGTGGTGAATTTAGAGAACCTGTCTTGGCACGTGTGCATAAGACTATCGGTTCTGTTCGGATGGATTTGAAGCAAGAAATTTTTCATTTGGAACACAAATTAATTCGCAGAACCGAGCCATTACTAGTCATTGCCCAGCAACTAGGGATTGATTTAAGTAATCGTTTGTTGTTAAAGGCTTGGAAAAAATTGTTAGAATGTCAGGCTCATGATAGTTTAGCAGGTTGTGTATCAGATGCAGTTGCTGAGGATATCGCTCATCGCTTAAAGGAAGCCAATGAAATTTGTGATAGCTTAGAAAATATTGTTTTGAAAAGAATTTCTGAATCATTAGCACTTTCGGAAAATGAATTTTTAATGTTGAATACTTCACCTGTTGCTTTTTCTGGTGAGAAAGTAGTTAAACTTCTTTCAAGAACTAAAGACATTGAAATTCCTAATTGCCCTGTAGTTATTTTAGAGGCTGAATATATTGAAAGCCGAGAAAATATTATGGAGGAAACACCGGCTGGGAATCGCTTTATCACTGAGGCTGGTTATTATATTTTAACTTTACGGGTGACCTGTGATTTGCCAGGGCTGGGGTATAAAGTTTTTGCTTTTGAAAATAGCCAGCAAAAAACAGATACTTTTCAGGCTGTTTCTGGAACTGAAATTGTTGAAGGAGATTATAAACTTACATTTGAGAACAATCAGTTGGTGTACCAAGATCTACAACGAAGCATTACAAATTTTATTGCTTTGATTGATGATGGAAATGCTGGAGACACATATGACTTTTCTCCGCTTCTTGATGATAAAGCCATCGAATTAGTCTTTTCTGAGTGTAAATGTGAAGAGTCTAAACTGTCTAGTCGGATGATACTAACGGGAAAATTAAACTTACCTTATGATTTACAGGAAAGAATGAATCAAGCTAAAACGACTAATTTTGCGTATCAATTAATCTTAGAATTAAATGCTACAGGTGAAATTAAAGGTACTATTCAATTTGAAAATACCATTCTAAATCATCGCATTCGCTTAAAAGTAGCTTTAAATCAAACCATTAATCGAGCACTTTCTGGTGTTCCATATGGTTTTATTACGAAAGAAAATCAGATAGTCGTTGATTGGGAAAAGCATTTTTCTGAAATGCCAGTCAATATTGAACCTTTTGAAAAAACCATTAGTGTCTTTACCCAAGAGGACTCTTGTTCAGTTTTTACTCATGATAGTAAAGAATACGAATATCAGGACTCAGAGTTGTTGTTAACTATATTAGCTACAACGGATACTTTAGGGAAGCCAGATTTGCTATATCGTCCAGGTAGAGCTTCAGGAGATACAACAAAAAAAGGTCATATTATGATGGCGACGCCACTTGCTCAATTGAAAGATAAGCAAGTCAAGAGTTCATTTGTTTTGAAATTTGATCAAAAAAAGATAAGCGAAAAAGAAATCGCTGATTGGCGCTATCAATTGGAGCAGACATCAGTTAGTTATCAACGTCAAAATCTAAACTTTTTCATCTATCGCATTGATAATAAAATTCAAAAGCGAATTGAGCCTTTAGGATTGAAAGAGCGAGAATTTAGTGTACTTTCATTTTCTGAACATGCAGGTGTTTTAGTTAGTGGAATTCACAATTCTTATTATGGAAATGGATTTGTCATTCGTTTTGAAAATCCAACAGCTACTGAAATTGAATTAAATTTGGTAAGTCTTTTCCCAAATAGGCAAGTTGAACGTGTCAATGCAGTCGAAATGATTCAAGACTTCTCAGGAAAAGTGCCAGCTTATGGCGTAGCGAGTTTTTTAGTCAAAATCAAATAATTTTAACTGGCTAGATCAACTTAGATCTAGCCTTTCATTTGTCTAGTATAGGAGAGAAGTGTATATGATAGGAAAAATTACCAATAGAATTGGAATTCCAGCAAGTTTATTTTATGGTTATATAGGGTTGGTTTTTTTCATGATTGGTGCAGGTATTGAAACAAGTTGGTTTTCGGCTTTTTTGGTATCCTCGGGTTATGAGATTCAACTTGTTTCAGTGATTTTTAGTTTATATGGTCTATTTGTTGCTATATTTTCTTGGTTAACTAGTTTTTTTGTGAATATTTTTTCTGTTAGAAAAGTGATGATTGCAGGATTGATCATTTATCTGGTTAGTGCTGTCATTCTAATTGCAGGAATTTATTTTGAACTGCTTCCGGTGATTGCTGTAGCTTATACTTTAAGAGGGGCATCCTATCCATTATTTGCTTATGCTTTTTTGATTTGGATTACTCTCAGATCAGAATTTAAAAATTTAGGGAAAGCGACTTCTTGGTTTTGGTTTAGCTTTAATTTAGGTCTGACAATCATTAGTCCATTGTTGGCTTCATTATTACTAAAATTTTCTAATTCAATAAATATTTTAGCCGTTGGAATGGTTATGGCTTTGCTTGGTAGTTTTTTATCATTAAAAGTGAACCGAGACCATTTACCAACATTTAACAATAATAAAAGTATATTATATGAAATGCAGGAGGGGATAATGATTCTTTTTGAGTATCCAAGACTGGCAATTGGCTTAGTTGTAAAAGCCATTAATAATATTGGTCAGTTTGGTTTTGTGATTATGATGCCTATTTTTTTAGTAAACCATGGTTATTCCTTGTCTCAATGGGGGATTATTTGGGCGACCACGTACGTAGTAAATTCATTTGCCGGAATCCTTTTTGGAAATTTAGGAGATTATTATGGGTGGCGGAAAATTGTGTGTTATTTTTCAGGAACATTGACAGCCTTGTCTTGTTTTTTAATTGGGAGTGTTGTTTTTTATTTTCCTGGTAATTTTTTCTTGTTGATGTTGGCTTTTATTGTATTCTCATTTGGGATTGCTGCATTTGGTCCATTGTCGGCTTTAATTCCAGCAATGGCCTTGGAAAAAAAGACAACTGCGCTATCGGTTTTAAATTTAGGTTCGGGACTCAGTAACTTTTTAGGCCCCGTTTTGGTGACAGTCCTCTTTCAAAAGTTTGATGGATTTTTCGTCTTAGCGGTTTTTGCCGTTTTATATTTATTAGCGAGTATTTTGGCCATATTTTTAAAAACACCAGAAGAATTAAAGAAAGTCTATTCTTTAAAAGAAGGTTAGTATAATGGTCTTCACTTTATTGAAATCTTGATTTAAAGGAACGACTTGTTAAATGAATTTGTAGCAGTAAAAAAACCAAGGAGTGGACTCTTTGGTTTTTTATTTTCTAGTATTTACATAAATTTAACTCAAAATCCATTTTAAATCCAT
>CAUQFM010000098.1:0-8323 GCA_963517295.1 uncultured Vagococcus sp. | reverse complement strand
AAAAATAGTAATTTTCACATTCGAAGTTGTTTTAATATGTAATAGGTGCTATACTGTGGTCAAGTCATTTTCAAAGTTTTTTATCAGATTCCTGTTCTGATAAAAGGTGTTGAGGGATGGCTCCCATCAACGTAACGACTCGCAGTGAATTGACACCGAGGCGATACGTTTTTTTTTACGTAAAAATGACATTTAAAATAAATAAATTTACTATAGAAAGAAGATAAATATATGAATCATATCGTTTTATTTGAACCTCAAATCCCTGCTAATACAGGAAATATCGCAAGAACTTGTGCAGCAACTAATACGCCTCTTCATTTGATTGAACCACTTGGCTTTTCTACAGATGATAAACAATTAAAAAGAGCGGGATTAGATTATTGGCATGATGTAAATATTAAATATTATCCAAATCTAGAAGCTTTCTTAACTAGTATTGAAGGAGAAAAGCTTCATTTAGTTAGTAAATTTGCTCGTCAAACGTATAGTGATGTTAACTATGATGATGGACTGGATCATTACTTTATTTTTGGTAAGGAAACAACGGGATTACCAGAGGGTTTTATGAGAGAATATGAAAAAAACTGTATTCGTATACCAATGAATGATGAACATGTTCGTTCGTTAAATCTATCTAATACGGCAGCCCTAATTATCTATGAAGCCTTAAAACAGCAAAATTTTCCGAACTTAGAGAAAACACATATCTACGATAACGATAAACTTAGCTAAAAGAGGTGTAAGCAGATGAAATTATATTTTACAAGACATGGTAAAACAGAGTGGAACAAAGACATGCGATTTCAAGGTAGAGAGGGTGATTCCCCTTTACTGCCAGAAAGTTATAAAGAAATCAAGCAACTAGGAAAACACTTAAAGGATATTTCTTTTGAAGCGATTTATTCAAGTCCTATGATGCGAGCAAGTAAAACAGCAAAAGGTATTTGTGAACAACTAACTACTTGTCCTGAAATTATATATTCAGATGCTTTAAAAGAGCTAGGTTTAGGGGAGCTTGAAGGAACTAAGATCGTTGATAGCCGTGAAAAATACGCTAAAGAGATGTGGGCATTAAGAAATGATCCTAGCCAGTATTCTTCAGAAAAATTTCAGGGCGAAATTTATCAAGAAATGTTAGAAAGAAGTACTAATATTGTGAAGCAAGCTATTGAAGAAACTGAGCAAGGTCCGATTCTTTTTGTTAGTCATGGTGTGACTTTGGGAGCTTGTATCCAAACATTAATAGGAACACCACTAGCAGATCTTAGAAAGCAAGGCAGCTTAACGAATAACAGTTTAAGTATTGTTGATTATACAAATGGAAAATTTACTTTAGAAGTGTGGAATGATGATTCTTACTTAAATAAATAAAAAAGAAAGGAGGTTGGCGTTTATTTTTAATGAAGAAGAAGTTGAAAAAAATTATATTGTGGGACAAGTGGTAACGACCTTTTATGAAAATGCGACAAATTTTTATAAGGTTCTTTTAGTTAATGTAAAAGAAACAAATTCTGCCTATACGGCGCAAGAAATCGTGGTAACAGGAACGTTTGGTCAGATTCAGGAAGATGAGTTATATCGCTTTTATGGTGATATAGTGAATCACCCAAGATACGGAGAACAATTAAAAGTTGAGAGTTATCAACAAGACAAACCAACCTCTCTTTCAGGGCTAATTAATTATTTATCGAGTGATAAATTTCCAGGAGTTGGTAAAAAAACGGCTGAGAGCATCATTGATTTACTAGGTGAAGATGCGATTGATAAAATTATCGAAGATCCTGAATATTTACTTGAAATTAAAGGGTTAAATGATAAAAAAAGAAAAATGATTGTTGAAACACTGAAAGCAAATTATGGAATGGAACAAATTATTGTTGGTTTAAATCAGTACGGCTTTGGTAATCAACTAGCCTTTTCAATCTATCAGTTTTATAAAGAAGAGACCTTAAATACGATTAATGAAAATCCTTATCAGCTAGTTGAAGATATTGAAGGTGTTGGTTTTAAAAAAGCAGATGCTTTAGCAGAACAAATTGGGATTAAAGCAGACTCTCCTCAAAGAATTAGAGCGGCTATTGTTCATGAGCTATTTCAAAGTTGTTTAAATACAGGAAATACGTATATGGAAGCTAAGCAATTGCTAGAAGTTGCTTTGATGACTCTGGAGAGTAGTCGTCCTTTTGAAATTAATCCTGCTAGTATTGCTGATGAAATCATTCATTTATCAGAAGAAGGCATTATCATTCAAGAAGGAACCAAACTATATGAGAAATCACTGTATTTTTCCGAAGTCGGAATCACGACGTCAATCAAACGATTATTGAAACGAAAAAAAGAAATTATTTATCCCAAAAAAGAAATCAATAACCAAATAAAAGTAATCGAAAAATTATTTGATATTAGTTACGGAGAATCGCAAACACAAGCAATTAAAGAAGCAATCACTTCGCCTTTTTTTATTTTAACAGGCGGACCAGGAACAGGAAAGACAACTGTCGTTAACGGTATTGTGACGTTGTTTGCTGAGTTAAATGGCTTATCCTTAGATCCTAATGACTACACACAAGAAGTATTCCCGATTCTCTTAGCAGCGCCAACAGGTCGAGCAGCCAAGCGTATGAACGAAATGACAGGGCTACCTGCGAGTACCATTCACCGCTTACTAGGTTTAACAGGACGAGAAAAAGAAGTTTTAGATGAAGCCAAGGATTTAGAGGGTGGCTTATTGATTGTTGATGAATTATCGATGGTAGATACTTGGCTAGCTAATACGCTATTAAAATCAATTCCTAATAACATGCAAGTTATTTTCGTAGGAGATAAAGACCAGTTGCCTTCGGTTGGACCAGGTCAAGTGTTAACAGATTTACTGGCTGTTAAGGAAATACCTAAACGAGAGTTGACAGATATTTACCGTCAAGAAGATGGATCAACGATTATTTCTCTTGCTCATAGTATTAAAACGGGAAAAATGCCACAAGATTTAATAAAAAATCAAAAAGATCGCTCGTTTATTCCGTGTTCCGTTAATCAGATGGAATCAGTGGTAAAACAAGTTGTTTTAAGAGCGAAAGACAAAGGTTTTACCCCCCAAGAAATGCAAGTTCTAGCACCGATGTATCGAGGTAAAGCAGGGATTGATCAACTTAATCAACTAATGCAAGAAATTTTAAATGATAATGAAGATGGAACTAGAAAAGAAGTGAAGTGGCTGGATAAAGTGTACCGAATTGGTGACAAAGTACTTCATTTAGTCAATAGCCCTGAATTTAATGTCTTTAATGGTGATATGGGTGAAATTACGGGAATAACTTATGGTAAAGACACAGATGATAAAATAGATGAGATGGTTTTACTTTTCGATGAAACGGAAGTCACTTATAAACGGCAAGAGTGGAATAAATTTACCTTAGCTTACGCGTGTTCGATTCATAAATCCCAAGGTAGCGAATTTAAAATGGTTGTTTTACCTCTCGTAAAGCAATACGGACGAATGCTTCAAAGAAAATTAATTTATACTGCTGTTACTAGAAGTAAAGATTTTTTAATTCTTTTAGGTGAAGTCGAGGCCTTTCAATTAGCCATAGAAAGTGAAATGATTCCAAGACAAACCACATTAAAAGAACGTCTGATTGAAGTGGAAGAACAGCTTGAAGAACAAGAAAACCAGCTGAAAATTTATGAAGAAGAAAAAACAGAAGATGTAAAAAAAGAATTATTAAAGGAAGAGAAGAATACGGTAAAAGAAGAGACCCTGACTTTATTTGAAGAGGTTCAGGAAGAGGAAAAGATAATTGATTTTAAATTAACTTTTGAGATGGTTGATACCAATCAAGTAGATCCGATGATTGGTATGGAAGGTATTACTCCTTATGATTATATGTAGATAACATTTTCAGGGTGGGTCAAAAAATTGTTTCGTTCAGGTTACCTGGGGAACAGCCTTTTTATCCCCTGACTTCGTATAAATAAAAAAGAAACTGATATTCAGGGCATACTACATTGAGTCAGTTTCTTTTTCTGTTAATTTTGATAATAAAAAAATATTCTACAAATAATTGGAGAGAAACAATTTAGATTCAAATTGTTGTATTGAGAAAAAGTGCCGATGAAACGACAAAATATGTTATTTTTTTCATTAAAAAAACTGTAAACTATGGTTATTGAAATAAAAAAAGCAAATTTTTTGCTAAACCCTAGAGGAGAGTTACTTTTGAAAAAAATAAAAAAATACTTTGTATTAACTTTATTGGTTGGTCAGTTAGGTATAATCAGTACAACAACTTTAGCAAGCGAAATAGATGATAATCAAAACAAAGAAAACACGCTAGATAATCAAGGAGCTAATCATTTGATTGATACAATTGGTGAAAGCGCACGTCTATTAGGTCAAGAAAATGATCTGTATGCCTCAGTGATGATTGCTCAAGCAATTTTAGAATCTGGTAATGGTCAAAGTGTTTTAGCACAATCCCCGAATTATAATTTATTTGGGTTGAGAGGTTCTTATGAACAAGAATCCGTGTTTTATTACGTTTCTGATGATTTAGAAAAATTGGATAAAATAGAGTTTAGAAAATATACAAATTATCAAGAATCTATGGTTGATTATGTTTCTTTATTAAAAAATGGAACAGAAGAAAATGGTGATTTATTTTCTGGTACTCATAAAAAAGAAGCAGAAACTTTTGAGATGGCAACTGCTGCATTAAAAACAAGTTATTCAACTGATGAATTATATGATCAAAAATTAAATGAAATTATTGAATCAAATAATTTAACACGCTTTGATCAATGGGAAGTACAAGCGTTTGATGTTCAGGAAAAAAGCCAAGAAGAATTTATCTTGGATGGAAGCAGTGAGTTTATTTTACCAGTAGAAGGTTATAGTATTAGTAGTCCTTTTGGTCATCGGGGTGAAGAACATCATGATGGAATTGATTTGGCTATTGCTGAAAACTCACCTGTTAAAGCAGCTAAAAACGGAACAGTTGTTGAGACAGGTTTTAATTCATCTACTGGAAATTACGTAATTATTCAGCATGAAGATCATTTGTTTACGAGTTACTTCCATTTGAATAGTATTAATACAACTTCAGGAGAAGTAGTTACGGGAGGGCAATTAGTTGGCTTAGTTGGAAGTACAGGGAATTCAACAGGAAGTCATTTACATTTTGGAATTAGCACAGAAATGTGGCAAGGATATCTTGATCCGACAAGCTACTTGAATTTCTAAAAGGATTTAATAATACAAAGAAGGGGATGATTATTTGGTCATCCCCTTCTTTGTATTATTTTAGTAAGCTTTAAAGAACGCAACCGTTTTTCCTTGATCACAACTTTTGAAACCAAATTTTTCATAAAAATGACGAGTATCTGGTGCCTCTTCAGTTAGTAAAACTTTTTGTCTAACTGAGGCGAAAAGTTTGAGCCATTAAAGAGGACCCTATATCTTTATTTTGATAGCGTGGTTCGACAAGAATATCTTGAATATAAAGAATTGTTTCTCCATCGCCCACTGTTCGGATAAGACCAATTAATTGTTTGTCATCCCAAGCGCTTAAGACAAAAAGAGAATTTGCAACAGCTTTTTGTAATTTAGATACATTATTGGTGTAGCTAATCCATCCCACACTTGAATAGAGTGTATCTAGCTGGTCAAGTGTCATGTTTTTTTCTTTTTTATAAGTAATCATGTTTTTCCTCCTTAATAAATAAACGTCTATTAAGGAATTAATCTTAATTTCACCATGTTTTTCACTCCTAAAAAAAATATTTATAACCAAAAAAGATGATCAGTTAAGTGACAATTGACATGATACGCTTCATTCCCAATAATTTCACCATCTGTTTGACCAAATTGATTGGTATTTGAAGTTATTTCTAATTGATTAGATTTAAAATGATGAACATATTTTGATGTTAAGTGTTTCTTACTGAGTATTTTAACAGCTAAGTATAAAATTTCAAAGATATTGATTTTTTCAATCAATACCACACTGATTTCATCTTCATAAGGACTAGCGGTAGGGTCGATTGCTATACCACCCCCGAAATAAGGATGATTAGTAATCGAGCATAAATAAGCTTTCTCAAAACTAAGATAGTGCGTGTCTGTTTTAAAGGCAATTGGAAAAGCTTCTTGTTTATGCACAACTTTAAAAACAGCTGACAAGTAAGTTAAAGAACCTAAATGTAATTTATTAAGTAGTTTTTTGGTTTTAGAATGATTGGCAGTTGTGACGACATTAGCATCTAAACCGATACCGATATTATTTAAAATGATGCGCTTTGTGTCAGTATTTTTAAACTCTGCGTGGATCACTTTTACAGGAGAAGGTTGTGATAAAGAAGTTAATCTAACTAAAGCTTCTTTAGTGTTTCTTGATAGTGAAACACCTCTTGCAAAGTCGTTACCAGAGCCACCAGGAATATAACCAATTGGGATATTAGGGTGATCCTGTAAAACATTGATGACTTCATGGAGGGTTCCGTCTCCACCTAAAACGACTAAAAGTGGAAAATTATCAATAGTGGGTTTCCATTCCATTAAGATTTTTTTCAACAAATAGCGAGTGATTTTTTTTTCATGTCCAGCGTATTCAGTGAAATATGGGATAAACTCTATATTTTTTTTATTTAAAAACTCTTTAGAAATTGCATAAACTTTTTTTGCGTTACCTGCACCTGCCTGAACATTAACAATGAGGTGTAAAGTAAGTTTTTTCATGTAGTAGATCTCCTTTTTAACCAGTAATAGTAATATACCAAAAAATAATGGTTAGAAGCAAAAAAAATATATTATTTTTAACATCACTTTGTTTTAAAGGGTATTAATTGAAAAAAGAAGCGAAAAAAATTATACTTAAGTAAGGATATAAGAAAGGAAATGATTTAGATGACAAAACGTATTGGTATTATTGTAGGGAGTACAAGAAAAGGCTCTTTTAATCGTATTATAGCAGAAAAATTAGCCACTCTATTTCCAAGTCAGTATGATATCTTTTTCCCAGAAATAGGACAATTAGAGATGTTTGATCAAGATTTCGATGAAAACAATCAAACGCCAGAATCATGGAAAAAATTTAGAGCAGAAGTTAAACAGTTAGATGGTGTGATTTTTGTAACACCGGAATATAATCGTTCTGTTCCGCCAGTTTTAAAAAATGCATTAGATATAGCTTCTAGACCATATGGCGAAAATGTTTGGAATGACAAGCCAGGTGCAATTATCAGTGTTTCTCCAGGTGCGATTAGTGGTTTTGGGGCTAACCATCATTTGCGTCAAATTTTAACATTCTTAAATGTCCATACAATGGCTCAACCAGAAGCTTACATCGGAAGTGTAATGAATTATATTACAGATGAGGGTGAAGTGATGGAAGACACAACTAAATTCTTACAATTAATTGTAGATTCATACATTACATGGTTTGAAAGATTAACTAAATAAAGAGATAAAAAAGTTACTCACTAAATAATTTTGTGAGTAACTTTTTTTATTCTGAATAATTTTGACAAAATTGAAGGAAGGGGGTAGGATAGGAACGTTCGTATTTTTAGGAACCGCAGTTCGTTGATACCATCCTGCGATAAAAAAACTAGGAAGGAGAAATAAAAAATGGAAAAACAAGGGGTACAAACAAACACCCGAACAATTATTTTGAATGGACTCATTGCGGGTTTGTATATAGTTTTGACGCTAGTTATAGCACCTATTGCACAAGGCCCAATTCAATTTAGAATCTCGGAAAGTTTAAATCACATTGTTGTTTTTAATAAAAAATTAATGTGGGGCGTCTTTTTAGGTGTTATCGTTTTTAATTTGTTTTTTTCACAAAGTGGATTGATGGATGTCGTCTTTGGTGGCTCACAGACATTAATAGCGCTATTGTTGACAGCTTACTCAGAAAAATGGATTAAAGATGCGAAAAAAAGAATGATTTTCAATACAATTGTCTTTTCAATTAGTATGATTTTGATTGCGATAATGATTTCGATTCTAAGCAATCAAGCAATTGGCTCGTATTTCTTTTGGATAACTTATGGCACACTGTTCGTAAGTGAATGTATTGTCATGAGTATTTCCGCACCAGTTATTTATTATATTAATAAATTTGTTCATTTTGATCGATATTAACCAGATTGGTGAAAAAAGCGTTTAGCTCCAAGCAATTGGAGGAACTGATAAAAAATCAGTGTTCTTTGGATTAGTTATCAGTTGTGAAGTTGTCGTAGGAGTTGCATTTTGAACCATGACTAAACCAGATTGGTGAAAAAAGCGTTTAGCTCCAAGCAATTGGAGGAACTGATAAAA
>CAUQFM010000097.1:0-8331 GCA_963517295.1 uncultured Vagococcus sp. | reverse complement strand
GTTTAAACAATGCCATCACTGGAATTGTTTAAACCTCTTCTCTTTTTGTACTAATTAATTGTTTCAGCTGGCTTTTCCCTGCAAAAATCACGATTAAAATAAACGCAATAAATAAAGTAAAGAACAAGATGAAACAATGCATAAAGTAATCTTGTGGCAGAGCTAATATGACTGGATCTGTCATCGGATTAAATACCCAGGCATCATTATTAAAAAAAACTTCATGGAATTTCACAAAAAATGTATCAAATCCGACAGCCATAAAGAAAACTAACATCATTAAACCAGTCAGGATATACGTGAAAGGCTTAATTAGTTGCCAAAGTATTCCACTTTTTAACATATTTCTTAAATAAATCACACTTGGTACTACTGTTAGAACAAGTACACCATAGTTTATTTGGAATAATCGTTTCACCTCATAAAAATGAAAAGCGCCCGTCTCTGAAACTGGAAAATCAGACATGGATAAAGGATTAATCCAAAATAGATTTAAATAATGCATTAGCTGATCATAGTTGACTAATAACTGATGTTTAGATAAATCAATGTAATCTAGAATTTCTAACCGATTAATATCCATTGCATATAACCATCTAGCATTAATGGTTAACGTTATAGCTAAAGTTAATAAGAATAAGACAAGAACTAAAAGATTAGCATATTTTTTCAGTCGTTCCATTCGTTAAAATACCCACTCATCGAGAGAATCAATAACAAATGTCGGCTGTATACTTAACGCGTTAACTGCTGATTTAGGCGTGAATCCTGTCAGTACTAGCAATGAATCAATGTCATTATCAATCCCTGCTCTGATATCTGTTTCATAGTTATCACCTACCATGATCACTTCATCTTTAGTTAAGTTCAGTTTTTCAAGTGCCTTATTCATAATAATCGCTTCTGGTTTCCCAATAATGACAGCTTTTTGTTTGGTTGCTATTTCAAGCATCCCGATCAAACTTCCTGCACCTGGTAAAAGTCCACGCTCTGTTGGTATATTCTTATCTGGATTCGTACCAATAAAATGAGCGCCCTTTTGAATGGCTAGTGTGGCTACTACTATTTTTTCATAGGTTAATTTAGTATCTAAGCCGACAACAACATAATCAGGGTTTTCAGTTGTTAATTCAAAGCCAGCATCTTTTATGCCTTCTTTCAATCCTGACTCCCCTATGACATAAACTTTTTTCCCTAGTTTCTTTTCAAGCATATAATCAGCTGTTGCCAATGTCGCTGTATATATTTCATTGCTTGTCACATGAATATCAAATTGATTCGCTAATTTTTCTTGAACTGCTTCTGGGGTTTTGGTTGTATTATTTGTAACAAATAAAAAAGGGATTTGTTTATTTTGTAGTCTTTCAACAAAATTCTTTCCTGCCAAAATTGGCTTTTCACCCAAATAAATAGTACCATCAAGGTCGATTAAGTAACCTTTATAATTCTTCATTTTAATTCCCTCACTCTGCTGATGTTTCTTTTTTTCTAATAGTGAATTGATGCTTGTTTGTTTTTTGGTTTGCTGATGTTTCTGGTTTTCGTTTCTTGTCTTGACTCGTCGTATTTTTACTTTTAAATTTTGGTTTTCTTTTATTTTGATTTTGATTAAATTTCTTTTCTTCTGTGTGAGCTTTAGCCTTTGGTTTGTTAGTATTATTAGTATTGCGTTTTTGATTATTTACTGTTCGCCCACGACGTTTAAATTCACCCGTCTGTTGGATAACAAAATAAGCACAACCAAAATTACAATACTCATATATGTAATCTTCTAAAGTACTAATTTTTGCATCCATTGGGGCGCCTTTGAATTCATCTAAAAAGAATCCTTTTAAACGTAGTTGATCATAGCCCCAGTCACCAACAATATAATCATATTTTTCTAAAACATCATTATAACGCTTAATAACAGCTTCATAATCAAAGCCTTCACGATAATTTTTAACTAATTTATAGGTTCCTTCACCTAGTGAGAAGCTTTCTGGCGAAAAATTAGCTAACATTTCTTGTAAGACTTCATCGACTTCTTCTACAACTTCTTCTATTTCTTCAGTCACTTCATTTTTTATTTCTTCAGTCATTATTTCTACACCTCTAGTTTTAACTAAATTTATTGGTTACATGTTTCCCGACAACTTTTCTTAAAAAATCAGGACTTAATATTTGAATTTCTCCCGCTATTTCCATTGTTGGGAAAAAGGGTAAGAATGATAAGTGATCCACTGTGACAAGCTCGTACGTCTCATCATCTAAGATGGTTTCGTCACACCACTTGACTTCTTTTGTTTTTTTACAAAAGCTAAGACCATCATAACATATTTCACCGAAATATTTCCCCCTAAATTTCATTCCAACAATTTCATAATGCTGCAAATAATCCCGTAATCGTTCAATTTCATAAACTAATCGTTTCACATCTTGTCCTTTTAGTTTAACTTTAATTAAATTCATCGGATGAGGGTAACAATCATGCAAGTCTTTTTTAGTCACTTTCCCTTGATTTAAATCAGTTAAAATAGTACCAGTATTTAAAATAGCCACTTCTTTTCCTGAATATTCTTTCATTGCTTCAAGGGTAAATGCCATAAGGGACGTTTTTCTTTCCAATTTTTGAGGTAGCTTCCCTACATACTGTTTGGTTAGTAGACGTTCTCCTAGAGATTGATAATGATTGATTTCATCTAAATCTTTCATCTCTTCTGCCAATTCTTCAACTTGGATTGTTTTCGCTTGTTTGGACATTAATTGGTTATTAGAACAAATCAGCTCAACTTCTCCTATGTGCTGACCAAACTTTCCAGCAGCTGCAAGTAATGTATCGCGATACATTACTCCATTTTCAAATAGATGATGGGTATGGGATTCCAATATGACATCAATTCCAGAAAATTGATCCACTATTTTTTTATCCTCGGGTAGACCTAGATGTGATAAAACAACTATTATATCTGCTTGTTTTTTTAGTTCAGGTAACCATTTTTTTAACGTTTCAATTGGGTCAATTGCATCCCACCCAAATGGTTCATAAGTTAAATTAATAGGCGAAGTTAAGCCAATCAGCCCTATTTTAGTACCATTTTCAGTTACTTTAATATCATAGACATTAGCCCACTCGGGGATATCATTAGTTTTATTGTCTAAAATATTTCCTAAGAGAACTGAAAAGTTAGCTTCATTGTACAGAGCATTTAAATGTTCTTTACTATTGGTAATGCCTTCATTATTTCCAATAGTGACATAATCATAAGGAACTTGGTTCATAATACCAATATTGGCGATACCCTCTGTTACATCTGTTAATGGATGGAAACGATCCATAAAATCACCAAGATCAACTAAAATACTTTCTTCTTTTCTCGTTTCATAAACTAATCGCTTCTCATTCATATATCGTCTTATTTTAGGCCAATTTTCAAAATGAGAATGTAAATCATTAGTATGTAATATATTAATTATTTCGTTCATATAAGTTATTTACCTTTCGCGACACTTTACTTTATAATATTACCATATCTTCATAAAATCGGATATGATATACCATAGAAGGACGTGATAATATGTATCTAGAATTTGGTGCCATCAAGTTATGGTTACGCGCAGATGATGAAGGAATCACCCATATTAACTTTGTTGAGGCACCTTTACAGGAATCTGAATTAACTGAAATAGCAAAACAACATTTAAATCTAGCTAAAGAAGAGCTAACTGCCTTTTTCAACGGAACTCTTTTTTCATTTACTGTTCCACTTCATATTACTGAAGGAACCCTTTTTCAAAGAAAAGTCTGGCAAGCTTTGCAAACAATCCCATATGGTGAGATTAGAAATTATCAAGAAATAGCTGTTTTAGCAAATTCGCCACAAGCCCAAAGAGCGGTTGGTCAAGCCAATCGAAAAAACCCTATTTCAATTATTATTCCCTGTCACCGGGTAATTGGTAAAAATGGTAAACTTGTTGGTTATTCTGGAAATAGCCCAGAAGGTATCGCTATTAAACATCAGTTACTTTCTTTAGAAAGAACCAATAAAAAATAAGTAGAGAACCTAACAATCAGTGCATCTGATTGCTAGGTTCTCTGTTTAAATTTATCTATTGTATTAATAACTATGCTGTATAAGCTGATTTCATGTCTTTAAAGAAACTCTTCGGCATGTGTAATCCATCAGAAATAAATCCTTCAAAACCACCAAACTCTTTTTCCATAATATCAAAAGAATGTTCTAAATAACGGCTATCAACATTCATCATCACAAGAACTTCTTGCAATTGTTGGTCAGTTAAACCTTGTTTTTTCAATTGATCTACTATTTTTTGATTCGCATCTTTTCTCAAATCATTAGTTAATAAATAATCTTTATAAATTAACTCTTTAGAAACACCCAGGCTACCTAAAATTAAAGCAGCAGCTAAACCTGTGCGGTCTTTTCCGGCGAAACAATGGAATAAAATAGAGTTATCAGGTTTTTCAATAATCATCTCCAAAAACTGTTGATAGCCTTTTTGAGCGCCATCGGTTAAGATTAATTGACTATACAAATCAATCATTCCTTGGTGAGCTGAAGCTGATCCAGCAAGCAAATCTTCAAAACTTGCTCCTTGGCCTTTCACGTCTTTTAAAATGTCAATATTAACATAATCAACACCTAATATATTATCATCTGGACGCTCAGACGTTTCTTTTTGACCTCTTAAATCAACAATTGTTTGTAGTTTGTAATCATTTAATAAGCGGCTTACTGCACTCTCTTCCACACCAACCACTTCACCACTTCTTAAAAAGAAACCAGATTTTACCTTTGTACCTGCTGTTGTTGGTACATTACCTATATCTCTAAAATTAACTAAAGAATTCATTTATTTCTTCCTTCCCTATTCACAAAATATAATTTCATTTATTATAGCATAGCTTTTATAAATAAAAAACGGAACTGTGCCATAAGCTATAAACTTATGGTACAGTCCCATAAAATTTAAATAAATAAATTTTTATGAACTTCTAATTTTTTAATAAAACGTCTACTTAAAAGAGCAGCTATTAATGTTACTACTAGCATTAGAACTAATGGAATGACAATATTTGGAACTAAACTCTGACTAATACCTGAAACAAATCCGAAAATTGAAATTAAGATACTAAACATACCTTTCGTCCAATAAGGTAAACTAAAAATTATCCCTACAATGGCAATGGCGATTATAGCTAAAATAATAAATAATTTTTTTTGTTTGACTGAATACGTCATAATTACTGCTAAATTAGTTAATTGAAGAACACAAAACATAACTAAAGCAGTAAATAAAATAGTCAAAATAGCTCGGACAATAATTTGATTAGATAATGAATCAATATAGACATTCTTTATATTATCATCTGGTTTAATAAATGAGAAAAATGGTGCTTTTATAACAAGTAGATTATGTAGTTCTATTAATGCTGCAAACACTAGACTTACAATCATCTGAACAATCATCATACGACTCAGAATCGTTTCTCTAGAGAACGAGTGATAACTGTAGAATGTTATATTTGATGAAAAAATAACCCAAATTCCAATAACGAGATAAACGGTAAATAAATAACTGATTCCATCAAAGGCAAGATTCATTGTTGTATTTTTTTCAATTAATGTTGCTACTGCTAAAAACAAAGCGTATAGGATCATAAATAAACTTAACAATTTAATCTGTTGAAATAATTGAGTTCGAATAAGTGCTTTTTTATTCATAATTATTCTCCCTCCTTCTTGCCATATACATCTTTAGTTAACTGGATAAATAATTCTTGTAAATTTAGTTGTTTTAATTCCAATTGACTACCATGTTCAAGCTCATTTTCTTCAAGTTGTACATATGCCTTTATGACACCCTGGCGGTACTCTTGACCTAATATTACTTTATGTTGTAAGAACTCTCTTACATCTCTTTCATCACCTTTTACAGAATAAGCCTTACTAACCAAATCTTTTACGTTGTCATCTATTAAAACTTGACCATCTTCAAGGATAACTACACGATCAATCACTTCCTCAATTTCATCAATTGCATGTGTTGATAAAATAATGGTTTTTGGATACCGATCATAACTTTTCAGTAAATCTTGATATAATGCATGTCTATGGTAAGCATCTAATGTAAAAGCTGGTTCATCTAATAATAAGTAGTCCACATCATTACTTAACGCTAGACATGTTCTAAATAAGGTTTTCTTTTTTATCGGTAACGTTCTAAAAATATCATTTTCATTTAAATGATACTTTTCTAACAAAGCGAGACAATCATCTGTTTGAAAATTCGGATAAAATTGTCCCATCCATTTTACAATTTGTTTTAATTTTGCTTTTCTTGGATAAATATCATCATGTGTTTGAAAATAAATATTTTTTAACACAGCTGGGTTATCTTCTATATCCATCTCATCAATTTCAATATAGCCCTCTGTTGGAAATCTTAAGCGAGCAATCAAACGCATTAAGGTTGTTTTTCCTGAATCATTTTGTCCTAAAAGACCATAGATTTTTTTCTCTTGAAAGACTAAATCTATATCGTTTAGCACTAGAAGATTATCTGCGGTTTTAGACATCCCTCTAACTTCTATTGTCATATTATTTTTTCCTTTCCTACAAAGCATTCTCATTATAAGAATCTACCTTCTCATAATATTATACAAATATTACGTCTGCATATCAAACGAGTAACAAAACAAGTCAAAAAGAAAACAATTACTCGTGTTCTTAAAAAAGAGAACAAGGAACTATTTTAGCCCATCTGCTCTCATTTGTCATTCTTTATTAGTTATTTGTCACTTGATTTTCAACAAACTCTACTTTAATGCCTTTAGCTAAGGTCTTTAAAGAAAGAATATTTTTATCTGTTAACTCTTTTTCAGTGAACATTGTTACCGAGAAGATAACATCACCTGTTCGAGCTTTATACATTAAAGATTTTTTATCTTTTGAGAATTGTAAAGCCTCTTCCATAAACCCAGAATACTGAACAATTTCTTCTGTATCCCACTTAATACCTTCTAATTCATAACCAGTAATATCACCATAAATTTTTTGTTCATTATCAGAAGCATTTATTTGTATTATTGTTGTTGGATCTTTTTTTGATTGAAAAGTTCCCCACAGCTCACTTTGTGTAAATTTTCCATCAGACATTGTATCATAAGGTGCATTATTAAAACTAAATTTTGATTTACCTACTAAAATATTATTAATGATATCACTTCTTTTTTTTCCATCATCTTTAATAACCATTCCTTTTGCTTCACTGCTTTTTGTTGTTGGTTTTACTTCTTCTTTCTTACCACAACTAACTAACACTAAAAAAGGAAGTATCAATAAAATCCATGCTTTTTTCATCTCATCACCTATTATTTTAAGTCTTTTTTCTAGTATACTATAAATTTAAACAAAATAAAGAGCTTTCACCATTTTTTAGGACTCCAAAGATTACCATCAAGTTCACCTTTAGCTTGTTCAATTCGTTTGTATTGTTCATTAATAATTTTTTCTAACTCTTGAAAAAAAGCTCTTTTTTCATATGATTTTTCTGACTTCGCTAAAATTTGGACTTCTTCTATGACCCACTCTTTTTCACTCATTATTCTTCCCTCATTTCACGAACTAAATCTACCAACTCATCCAATTCATCACGATTATTTTGTATTATTGTCAAGATGCTTAAAAATTCTTCAGATGATTTTTCATTATCTTTTTCTAACCGATTAATGAACCATGATTCTTTTGATTTAAATGTATTCTTATTTTCTTTTGTTAGATATTGTTGATATTTAATTAATAACTCTTTTTTTTCTGTCTCTAATAAATAAGAAAATAAAGAAATTGGAAAAATTGGTAAATACTTCATTTGAGCTTTTTTAGCAAATGCCTCATACGGTCTAAACAATTCAGATAATGTAAAATTTTCTTCTTTACCGGCTGCAAAAGAATCTTCTGAAACGCCCATGCTTATAACTAATCCAAGTTCTTTTCCCTTTAAAAAATCAATAGAACTTGTATCTTGAAAAACATCATCTAGCCATTTTTTTAAGATAAAAGGAGCGCTATACCAATACATAGGGAATTGAAAAATCAGTCTGTCATATTGCTTTAGCTGTTCTTGTTCTTCTAAACTATCTATTTTTTTATCCTCTAATATATAAAGTACTACACCCTCTAAATTTTGACAGCTCTCCATTAGAAATTGTTGAGAACCTGAATTACCGATATCTGGATGAGCTATGATTACTAATGTTTTAGTCACTACTACCACTCCATTCTGTCACATCATACCAATAATTTTTAATTAAATAAAAATTATTGCTTA
>CAUQFM010000096.1:0-8545 GCA_963517295.1 uncultured Vagococcus sp. | reverse complement strand
TTTTTTAATAAAATATACTTTAATATCTCATTTTATTTTTTTTACGACCTTTAAAAGAACAAAAGATTTTTAAATGCGCTAAAGTAAACAAAAAAGCAAGCGACAGGTCTATACCTGCTGCTTACCTTTTATTGATTATTCATGATATGGTCTACCGCTGCACCAATCGTTTCGATTTTTTCAGCATCTTCATCTGATATTTCAGCCTCAAAGACATCTTCAAGTTCTAAAACAAATTCCATAATACTAATTGAATCAGCTTCTAGATCATCTTTAATACTGATTGCTTCGGTTACTTTATCTTCATCGATTTCAAAATGCTCTATCACGATTTCTTTTATTTTTAAAAAGACTTCTTGACGTTCCAATTGATCAACACCCCCGTTCGCTATTTCTTGCGTTCACTATGATCTTATCCCAATTTTACTTGTAATGGATAGGTTTGTCTATATCTTTGGTAATAAACACTATTTTAATCTTCTTTATGATTAAAGAATTCTTGTAGTTCTTCTACTAAATTAGTTTCAAGCATTGTTTTTATTTGTCCCATTGTATTTCGAACTGCCTCCGGGCCTGTTGAACCGTGTGTTTTAACAACTGGCGCTTTAACTCCAAACAATACTGCTCCACCATGACTAGAATAATCTAAAGTACTTTTCATTCCCTTTAAGCTATCTTTTAACATCAAGGCGCCCATTTTACCTTTGAGTCCACTATCCATTATAGATGATTTTAAAATAGTCATTAGAGACATTGCCGTTCCTTCGACTGATTTCAACACAGCATTTCCCGTGAAGCCATCCGTCACAACAACATCGGCTACACCACTAAATAAATCACGGGCTTCAACATTACCGATAAAGTTGATACTTTCTTCTTGCTCTAGTAACTCATAAGCAGCTTTTGTTAATTCACTACCTTTTGTAGCTTCAGTTCCATTATTTAATAAACCAACTTTTGGGTTTTTAATATTACGAACTTTTTGAGCATAGAATGAACCTAAAATACCGTATGTTAAAAGATGTTCTGGTTTATTATCTGCATTAGCTCCCATGTCGATAAAATCAAAACCAGCTCCTGCTTCACCAGTAAAGACTGGCATCGTTGTCATTAAACCTGGACGCTCGACATTTTTTATCCGACCCACAATGAAAAGACCTGATGCTAAAAGAGCTCCCGTATTACCTGCTGAAAATAAAGCATCCGCTTCTTTATTTTTTACTGCTTGTGCTGCTAAAACCATCGACGCTTGTTTCTTTTTACGAATTGATTTAACTGGCTCATCATCACTCGTTATTTTTTCATCTGTATGAATAATTGTGACATTTTTTTCATCAGATAAATATTTTTTTATTTCGGCTTCCTTTCCGAATAATAAAAATTCAAGTTCTGGAAAGTCTTTTTTAGCTAGATTTATACCTTCTACTATTGCTTGTGGGGCATTATCGCCACCCATAGCATCAACTGCTATTCTCACACAATCCCCTCTTTTCTATTACTTAATCTTTTACATTTTACCATAATCTCACTAATCTAAGAACTCTGATTGTTCATCTCGTTCTTTCAGACTGCTGATTAACATTTGATTTTCTGTTCGTGTTGCCCAACTAGAATCTGCTAGAAGTTCTGTTGCTTCAACTCTAGCCGTTTCCAAAATCATCACATCAGCTACAATATCTCCAACTTTAAATTCCGGCAAACCAGATTGTTTAGCACCAAAAAAATCACCAGGTCCACGCATCTCTAAATCTTTTTCGCTTAAAACAAAACCATCAGTTGTTTCTGTCATAATCTTCATTCGCTCTTTCCCCTGATCACTCTTAGGATTAGCAACTAGAATACAATACGAGGCAATACTCCCACGCCCAACACGCCCTCTTAACTGATGAAGCTGAGCCAAACCAAAACGATCCGCATCCATAATCATCATCATAGTAGAATTCGGAACATTTACTCCTACTTCAATAACTGTCGTAGAAACTAATACTTGAAGTTGATTTTCTTTAAAACTCTCCATAATAGCTTCTTTGTCTTTAGATTTCATTTTCCCATGTAGTAAGCCTACTTTGTACGTTGAGCCGAAAAATTCACTCAGGTGTTCATAAATTTCTGTCGCATTTTTTACATCTAACATTTCTGATTCTTCTATTAAAGGACAAATAACATAAGCTTGCTGTCCAGATTTAAGTTGTTTCGTCATCCAATTTAAGACAGAATCAATTTGCTTAGGTAAAATCCACCTTGTTTCGATTGGAATTCTACCTGCTGGGAGTTCGTCAATCACTGAAACGTCCATTTCTCCATAAGCAGTAATCGCTAAAGTTCTTGGAATAGGTGTCGCTGTCATGAACAAAACATCTGGACGATCACCTTTTTCTCGTAGTTGCTTTCTTTGATTGACACCAAAACGATGCTGTTCATCTGTAATCACTAAACCAAGTCGACTGAATTTCACTTCCTCTTGAATCAGCGAGTGCGTGCCTACTATAAGATTAATTTCACCATTAGAGAGTTCAGCTAAAATCCGGCGCCTCTCTGCTGTCTTAGTTGAACTTGTTAATAAGGCGACTTTAACTTCTAGTGGATCAAATAACTCAAGCAAACTTTCCATGTGCTGCTCAGCTAAGATTTCCGTTGGGACCATCAATGCTCCTTGATAACCCACACTTACTACTGCATACAAGCAAATCGCCGCAACAATTGTTTTTCCGCTACCAACATCCCCTTGCAGTAAACGGTGCATATGTTTCTCATTTCTTAGATCAGAGCATATTTCATTAACCACTCTTTTTTGAGCTTTGGTTAGTTCAAATGGTAATGTTTTGATGAATATTTTTAACTTATCCACATCATATAGAATAGCATTACCTTGTTCTTTAGATGTTTCTTGATCTTTAAGTTGAATCATTTGTAATTGAAATAAGAAAAACTCTTCAAAAGCTAATCGTCTTTTAGCTAAACGATTCTCTTCAATATTATTCGGAAAATGCATTGCATAAGCCGCTTGTCTTTTAGGCATTAGACGATATTTTTCAATTAACCACTCCGGTAAATTTTCATCCATCTCATGACCATGACTATCCCATGCACTTCTAATCAAATCAACTAAAGTCTTTTGTTTGATTTTTTTATTCACATGATAAATAGGAGCAAAATCTTCTTCGTCATTTTGAGTTGCTAAAATTTTCATACCACTTAACGCTTTTCTTTTCCCATCCCATTTTCCGTATATTGCAATTTCTTCTGAAGCATTTATTTTTGATTTTAAGAAGGGTTGATTAAAAAAAGTGACCCCAATAACGGCTTGTTCATGCATTATTCTAAAGACTAAACGACTCTTTTTAAAGCCAAAATAACTCACCACAGGATCAGCTAATACTGTCCCCTTCAAGACTACCTTCTCTTGATCTTGAATTTCATCTAACATTTTCTCTTGAATATCATCATAACGAAATGGATAGTAAGTCAATAAATCATAAATTGTTTGAATCCCTAAACTCTGTAAAACTTCAGCTCTTTTTGGTCCCACACCTTTCAGTGTATCTATCGAATCCTTTAGATTACTCATAATCTCCCCTCCTTCATAACAAAAAAGAGGTGAGCTCAATTAAACTCAACCTCTTTTATTTTTGTTTTATTATTTTACTCTGCAGCAAAAAGATAAGGATAGACTGGTTGATCCCCTTGATGGATTTCAACTTCTAGATCTTCGTTCATTGAAATTAGCGTTGCTTCAATGCGTTCTGCTTCAGCTTTCACACCATCTTCACCAATGATAATAGTAACGATTTCTGTATCATCTTGAAGCATCCCTTTTAAGGTTTCAATAGATGCATCTAAACGATCTGGATTAGAAACAACAATCTTGCCTTCAATCATGCCTATATAATCATCTTTAGTAATTTCAACACCGTCAATTGACGTATCTCTAACGGCTGTCGTTACTTGACCACTAATAACTTCTTCAAGCATATCTCTCATAGCTGTTGTGTTATCTTCTAAAGATAACTGTTCGTTAAAACCTAGCAAAGCAGTCATTCCTTGAGAAACTGTTTTTGATGGAATAACAACTGCTGGAATATCACTTACTTCAGCTGCTTGATCCGCTGCCATAAAGATATTTTTATTATTTGGTAAAATAATAACTTTCTCTGCATGAACAGCATCAATTGCTTTTAAAATATCTTCTGTACTTGGATTCATCGTTTGCCCACCACTAATAATGTAGTTAGCGCCCATGCTTGTAAACAGCTCTTGAACCCCTTTTCCAGCCGCTACAGAAATAATACCGTAAGGAACACGTTCTTTAGGTTTTTCTGCTTTTACAGCCGTATCATGTTCTACGATCGTTTCATGTTGAACACGCATATTATCGACTTTAATTTTAATTAATGAACCAAATTTTTGACCGTAATTCATAACTTCACCTGGTTGTTCCGTATGAACATGCACTTTGATAATTTCATCATCGGCAACTACTAATAAACTATCACCTAGTTCGTTTAAGTAGTTTCTAAATGTATCGTAGTCAAAGTCACTATCAACTGTTGGGCCTTCGCCAATTCGCACCATAATTTCAGTACAATAACCAAATTTAATGTCTGCTGTTGCGATAGAACCAGAAACACTTCTGTGATGTTCAGCATTAACCATTGCATCCATTTGGCCAGGTGTTGGTTGATGTAAATCACTTTCAACAACCTTACCTGATAAAGACTCTAAGAAGCCTTCGTAAACAAAAACAAGTCCTTGTCCACCACTATCTACCACACCAACTTCTTTTAAAACTGGTAACATATCTGGTGTTTTAGCTAATGTTTTCTTAGCGCCTTTAAGTGCCGCCTCCATTACCTCGATACAATCGTCAGAACTTTTTGCTTTTTTCTCAGCAGCAATTGCCGCTCCACGAGAAACAGTTAAAATCGTTCCTTCAACAGGTTTCATCACTGCTTTATAGGCAGTTTCAACGCCATTTTTTAATGCATCTGCTAAATTTTGTGCACTTAGCGTTTCTTCATCAATAATTTGTTTTGAAAAGCCACGGAAAAGTTGTGATAAGATAACCCCAGAATTTCCTCTTGCTCCCATTAATAAACCTTTTGATAAAATAGCCGCCAATTCGCCAACATGTTCACTTGCCGAATCTCTGACTGCTTTTGCGCCACTTGTCATTGATAAATCCATATTCGTTCCTGTATCACCGTCTGGTACAGGGAAAACATTTAAAGAGTTTACAAACTCTGCGTTTTGATTCAAACGATTCGCACCTGCTTGAATCATTGCTTGAAATTGCCCTCCGTTGATTGCTTTCACTTCCACTAAAATGTTCCTCCTCATTTCATTCAAAAACATAATTCATATATTGTGCGATTATTTTATTCAGGTTGCACTCTAACTCCTTGGATAAAAATGTTTACAGAATTTGCGACAACACCTAGCATTGTTTCAAGGTTGTATTTCACACTTTCTTGCACATTACGACTTACTTCAGAAATTTTTGTACCATAACTTACCATGATATAGACATCAACTGCAACGCCATTTTCTTCTTGACGAACAACTACACCACGTGCGTAATTCTCTTTACCTAAAATATCGTTTAAATTATCTTTAATTTGACTTTTACTTGCCATGCCAACAATCCCATAGATATCTGTTGCAGCGCCGCCGACAACAGTAGCGATGACATCATTTGAGATTTCAATGGTTCCAGCCTGTGTTTTAATTTTTACAGCCATTTTGCTACCTCCCTATAGTCAGTATTTTCCCATTATCACCCCTCAGTTTATCACAATCTACAATAATGTTAAAGAAAAAGTCACATACTAGCTACTATTTAAAAAAAGACAGTAAATAAGGTGAAATTTATATTGCATAACTTCCTAATATATGATAAATTATTCTAGTGTGATTAATGTACAAATGATATATTCAAAGCAAAGGAGGGATATCATGGCAAAAGAATGTTATATAACTGGGCGTAAAGCAAGATCTGGAAACAACCGCTCTCACGCAATGAACGCATCTAAACGTACTTGGGGTGCAAACTTACAAAAAGTTCGTATTTTAGTAGACGGTAAGCCAATGAAAGTTTGGGTTTCTGCTCGTGCTTTGAAATCTGGTAAAGTTGAACGCGTTTAATAAAACAAATATTAAAGACTCTTAAATCATGCATTTGATTAGGTGTCTTTTTGTTTTTTTACATTTAAAAATGAGTTTAAGATAAACCTTTTAGATAGGTCATCTTAAACTCATTTTTTATTTATCCTTCGATTGAATCACACACATCAAACCACTTTCAAAAGAAAAATGACTGACTTCTCCCACAAATTCATTACTAGATAAAGAAACAGGGTAAGTAAAATCTACATGATCCAATGTATATTTTGCGTCATACAATGATAATTTTGTCACAGGCACAAGACAAACATAGGCTAAATATTTTTTATCAGCTTCTTTTATAATTTCATGTGAACCAGATTTAAAATACGTCACTTGATTTTGATTATCTAAAATTTGAATTTGTTCAAAATAAGGCATAAATCGCTCTTGTAGAGGCAACCAAAGATTAGACAGATAATGATCCAATCTTCCTCCTGTGGCTCCTACTAGCGTATATCTAGCCTCTGGATAGCTTTCTATTGCTTTAAGCACACCTAGTTGCATATCTGTATCATCTTTTTCAGCAGGACACCTCTCAATCTTTAATAACTGATTGTTTAACCACAACCACTCATCTTCAGACAAGGAATCAAAATCTCCTACAGCTGCTTCTATTGGATAACCAGATTTTAGACCATAAAAAGCGCCACGATCCACGCCAATCCAAGCTGTCGTCTCTTTATGATAGCTATCCAAATCAGGCCAACTACTAGGTGATCCTCCACCAATAATCACAACATCTTTGATCATTACTTCGTTACTTCGCGTAATTTAGCAATTCTTTCACCCACATCTGGAGAATTATACACGTAAGATCCAGCTACTAGCACATCTGCCCCTGCATCCACACAAGATTTAGCCGTTTTATCATCCACTCCACCATCAATTTCGATTTCAAACTGATACTCATTTTCTTTTCTAAGAACATCTAATTGTTTCACTTTTTCTAAACATTCTGGAAGAAACGCTTGTCCTCCAAAACCAGGATTGACAGTCATAATTAAAACTAAATCTGCTAAAGCTAAAACAGGTTCGATTACTGAAACAGGCGTCCCTGGATTAATCACAACACCAGCTTTTGCTCCTGCTGCTTTAATCATTTGCATGGCGCGGTGAATATGAACCGTACTTTCTGCATGAACCGTAATAATATCTGCGCCAGCTTTTGCAAAATCTTCGATAAATCGTTCAGGTTCCACTACCATTAAATGCACATCTAAAGGTAGTTTTGTCACAGGACGAATCGCAGAAACAATATTTGCTCCTAAAGTAATATTAGGCACAAATTGTCCATCCATTACATCTACGTGAATATAGTCTGCTCCCTTTTCATCTACCAAACGGATATCTCTTTCTAAATTTGCAAAATCTGCGCTCAAAATTGAAGGTGCTATTTTAACCATGGTTATTGCCTCACTTTTCTTTTTTATTATATTTTGGTTTTCTAGTTTTAATTTCTTCATAAAACTGTAAATAATTATCATATCTTGATTGTAAAATAGCACCCTCTTCTAAGCCATGTTTCACTTCACACTTAGGTTCTTTATGATGCATACATTCTCTAAACTTACAAGATACTGAAGCCTCTAAAAATTCTGGGAAATACTTAGGCAATTCTTCTAATTCCATTTCTAAAAAATCAATTGCACTAAAGCCAGGTGTATCTGCTACTAAACCACCATTAAGTTCAATCAACTCAACATGTCTCGTCGTATGGCGACCACGACCTAATGCTTCCGATATATCACCAACTTCTAAATCAAGACTTGGTGCTATCTTATTTAGTAACGTTGATTTTCCCGCTCCCGATTGTCCCATAAATACAGTTAATTTATCTTTGAAAAAAGCTGTTAAATTATCCATATTCCCCGATTCTGAATAAAGAACAGGATAACCCACTGATTCATAATACGTCTTTACAGCTTTCATCTCTGCTTTAATTTCATCTGTCGCTAAGTCTAATTTCGTAATATAGATGATTGGTTGGATATTTTTGGATTCTAAGGTCACTAAAAAACGATCCAATAAATTAAAAGAAAAATTAGGTTTGACACAACTTGTGACAACTACCCCCAGATCCACATTAACAACTGCCGGTCTAATCAATTCATTTTCACGTTCGAAAACTTCTAAGACATAGCCATCTGTCAGATTACTACTTTCAAACTCAACCCAATCTCCCACTAAAGGTGTGATATTTCGGTTACGAAAATTCCCACGCCCTCGCGTTTGATAAGTTATTCCCTCATAATATATATAATAAAAACCACTCAACGCTTTTCTTATTTGTCCTTTCGGCATGCTTTCCTCCTTAATAACGCTCTCATTCCTTTTTATTGTAACACAAGTCTGAAAGAGGGTGGACCAAAAATCATTTTGCTTT
>CAUQFM010000095.1:0-8840 GCA_963517295.1 uncultured Vagococcus sp. | reverse complement strand
AATTAAAAATCACCTATCAAAAAATAGTTATTTTTGATAGGTGGTTCATCTTTAATTATAATTACTATACAAATAATAGATTTTACTTAAAATTAAGACTACAACTAAAAAATACAGGTAAATATAGAAATAACTTGTTTTTTCATTTGTTTGCGGTAATTTTTCACTTTCTATTGTTTTAATATCCCCTGCTTGAATTCTCCAATCAATCATTTCTTTAGTATTTTGACTACTATTTTTCGCACTAGAAGCTTTAATTTTAAAATCTACTTCTATTTTATAAACTTCTTGTGGTTTTAGAATAAATATTTTGTTTTCTCCTTGTCTTACTATCTTATTATTAAAAAATACATCTAGTTCACTTTTAGATTGACTATTTCCTTTGAAATCGAACCCAATAGTTACTTCAATATCCGTTTTCAATTTATTTTTTAAGAGAAAGTTAGTTGCTGAATATTTAATACCAGGTTCTAATTTAGACAATTGCTCAATAGTCGAAGGCCCTTCGATTACGTAGTGATCATTTGTACTAGTTATCACTACGGTTTGCGTTTCTGCTGCTAAAACAGGAGTTGTTAATAATAAGAGTAGAAAACTAATTATCGATAAAACCCACTTAATCTCTTTATTTGTCACGTTTTAGTAAATCACGTAATTTTTTATCAGCATTAGTTGCTCCTGCTGATTGATTTTTCATCATAGATCTTGCTTGAATTCCTTTTGAAGATTTATTTTCAAGAGGAATCATATTCTCTTCATCAACTCCCAATTCAGCCAATAATGCGCCACTTAACACTTGTGTTCCTTTTAGATTAGCACCAATTTTAACAGTACCATTTTGATACTTATTTCCCATTTTATCTGATAAAGTAGCTTGATTTATCACTTCTATTTCAGCTTTTGGTTCTAACATTAAAAGTCTTACTTCTGTATTTGTACCATCTGTGAACCAAAATGCGTTTGGATTGCTAAAATAATCAGCATCCTTAGGTTCAAAACTTAAACCTATTAAATCCTCCTCATCTTTAACAAATTTTTGATTAGCCACCTCTATAGGTTCTTTTCCATCACTTGAATAAGCAAATTTAACTTGTGAATCATTCTCAATTTTGATAACAATCGAAATATTACCAGTGTTCTTAATTTTCCCTGCAAAGTCAACTGATAATCCTGGTTCATAAAATTCTGTTAGTGATAGCTCTGGAAAATCAGCAGTGAAATCTAATTCCCCCATAGAAACTGTCTGTTCTACCTTTTTATTAGCTACCCACCATGCATATGTTCCTCCAACTACTAAAGCCATTAACGCAACAACTACCAAACTTATTTTTGTTTTTTTAGTTAACCATGTCTTATTTTTCATGATATTCCTCCTGATTTTCTTTTTTAATTAACAACAATAATTTTTGGAAAACAAAAAATATTAATAATACAATCCCTATGAACATTTTCCCACTGAATGTCTGAATGAATAAGAACATTTTTCCTAGAATAGGAATTTTGAAGCATACTTGACCCTTTATACTTTCCTTTTTAACCAACTCTTGATCAACTAATTCATTTGCGTCACCTTTAGTTACAAAATAATCTTCTTTTTTATCAACAATCCTATGCGTCAATAAGCTATCGTCAAATGTTTCAAATACAATAACGGTTCCCACTGAATAATTATTTTTGGTTTTTAAGGAAGAAATAATCAAATCCCCTGCTTTTATTCTTGGAGCCATGCTTTGAGTTCTAACTACCCATAATTGATAACCAAATAAAGATTTAACTATATTAAAACGGATTAGAATTGAGCTGAAAATAATTAAAATTACTAAACTCCAAAAAAAATAGGATATTTTTTTAAAAAAATTTTTTTTTAAACTACTCATTTAATTTCCCCTCTAATCCTTCAAAATCCTTTAATTTTTTTTCTGTTGACTGTCCCATTATTAGTTCTAACTCTTCTACTGAATCTATAGTCACTTCTATATTTGATTCTGATGTTTCCATCCCTTCCTCAGTCATGTTAGTTATTTCTTTTTCAGCTTTAGTAGGTATTTTTACTTCACCAAATTTAATTTTAACTTCTTTAACAAAATAACCTGTCATTCCTTTAGTCGTTATTTTGAAAGATAGAAAAATTAAAAAGGAGACTGAACAGATAAGCATTATTTTTTTGATATTCATTTCAGTCTCCTTTTCATTAAGGTGTCACCCTAACTGTGAATGTTGCTGTTTTATTATTTTTCGTTGTTACTGTAACTCTAGTCATTCCAACTTTTTGAGCCATAATTTTTTTATTCTCAATTTTTAAAATTTCTTCTTTTTCAACTTTGAAATCAAGAGAAGTACTATTTGTATTCTCTGGTAAAAAAGAAACATTAAATGATTTTTCGTCATCTTTTTTCATGACTGTTAAAGCTTTTAAATCTATTTGTATACTTTCAGGTAAAATTTCTTTTTCAAGTAAATTTATTTTTTCTTGAATATCTAATAAAAATTGATTCATTTCAGCTTCAGATAAGTATCCTGTTTTTGATACCTCTTCTATTTGTTTCATCACTTTTTCTAATGCTATTAAACTTGACTCTGTGTAGCCACCATTTTTTAATATTTCATCAGCTTCTTTTATTTTTACTTCTAACTCTGTCCCTTTAATCGGTTTCACAGCCGTCACTTCTTTATCTTGATTTGTTGTGACTACTAATGACTCAGAAATATTGCCAGCATAGTCTTCTAATTCAATTCTAAGAGGATTATTTTGTGTTCCATTCTTTTCAAACTTAATGATGTTATCATAATTTTTAGTTACACCACGTTCTAATTTTCTCACTTCTTTGTCTTTTGAAAAGACACGTACATAACGCCAATCTTGTGTTAATGGTGATTTCAAAATAATTCCTGCCCCATTATTAGCAGCCTTAATATCAGAAATGCTTAAATTTTCTGCTATATCATCGTGTAATTTACCTCGATAACTTATACCCGGTAGGTTTTTTTCATTTTTCACTACTTGAATCGTTACGTTGTAGTCCAAACCTTCTGTTTTTCCAGTTTCAATAATCGCATTTGTTTGATCACCAGGTACAGTAGTTTTCCAAGTTTTATTTTGATTTCCTACGACATTAACTGGCTGTACAATCACTTCAAATGCTTCAGCTTCAATATTACTTGGTAAATTCCAAGAGACTTCAACTTTTTCTGAATTAGCTGCTTGATTATATAGTTTTGTTTTAGTTTGTGCTTCTACTACTTCAACTTCTGAAACCATTTCATCTAATTTTCTGGTTACTTTTGTTGGCTCACTTTCAAGACCATTTTTTCCTACCGTAACTACTTCTAAAGAAAGTTTATTCTCTGCTGATTTGGTGTTTTTAATATAATAGTTACTACCATAAATACCGCCTAAAGCTTGACGTTTCCCTTCACTATCTAGAGAGTAAATTCGATATTTGTCCACTAATTCATAAGAGTCTACAGCCCAATTAATAGTTGATTCTTTCGTATTAAATAATTGATCCACTGTCACTTCTTTTGGTGCAGCTGGTTGTTTATTCTCATCACTGAAATTAATTTCACCTAAATTATACTGAAATTCTTTTTCTTCACCTTCAAAAACTAAAGCGATTGTTGCTACTTTTCTACCTGCATATTTTTCTAAAGAAACATTTTGCGATTCCCAATCCGCTGTTTCATTTTCTTTTAAAGATACTTTTTCAATTTTTTCTGGTTGATCCTCAAAAATTAAGCCAATCGCTGTTTTTACTTGTCTATCTAGAGATGTTTTAGATGTGATAGTCATCGTCGTTTTGTCAACAACTTCTAAAGACGTCTTAAACAAGCGTAATGTTTTTTCTGATGAAATGGAACCGTACGTTACTAGTGAACTACCACCTTGATAAGCTCCTTGTTGATTATAATTAGTTGTCATTTTTTCTCGATTAACATCTTTTCGCTCTTCTTTTTCTCCAAAATCAAAATCAACATTTAAGTTATCACCATCGCCATCAAGCCACCATTGCCAAGTTGGTAAAATATCTTGGTCATTTAAATTTGACCATTTTTCATCATTGGATATGTTTCCATCAGTATAGTAAGCCATACCTTTTCCTATATTAAATGTTGAATAGAATTTTTTTCCTCTAATTACTGTATTTTCTGCTTTAAAATCAGCTACTCCTGCCCATTTAGACGCATCATTCACACCAACTTCCGGACGCTTAACATTCTGTTTCCCTGTATTTCTAGGGTTGTCTTTAACGCCTGAAAAATACATTCTTTCTCGATTAGCAACCATCCATTGAAACTCGTCTTGTTGATGAATAGGATATTTACCTTCATCTTCATCACGTTTCAAATCAGTATCTAATTCTCGTTGATAGTAGTCACTTGGTGTAAATAGCGCAATACTTGCCATTGGATTTTTACTATCTTTCAAATAAAGCTTTTCAACTGCAGAGGTTGGATGTCCTCCTTTGAAACCTGATTGTAGTGCTTCAATTCCAATAAAGGCTTCCTTATATGGATCAAAACCTTTTGTCTTGGAATCCTCAATTTGAGAAAGTAATCGATCTGGCGCACCTGGCCATCCGTAGTTTACAAAAACTGAGTTATGGATTTGATTTTCTTGATTATCTTTCAAATATGATTGTTTACTTTCATCAAAAAAACTATTCGTATTATAAAATTGTGTGTACAAGCCACTTTGGGTTAAATAGGTCATTAATTCTTTAAATTCATCTGCTCCTGTTTCTTCATCGTTTAAGAAAAAACCATCTATTCCGTAATAGTCTGCTAATTCAATTAATTTTTTGGCAATGATATACTCACCTTGTTCATTCTTCTCAAACATTTCTTTTTTTGTTTGTCCTGGTCTGAAGTACGGATCAAAATAGACACACGCAATCGCTTTTACACCATTTTTATGAGCAGCATTTATATAGGCTTGATTAGGAATGTTGACAATTCCAAATTCAAATCCTCTTGCTCGCCAATCGCTGGTAGCAGGATCGTATAAAGATGAGGGTGTACCTATTGTCGCTGCACCATGCCACGGACTAAACAAATCAGTATACTGCCAAAAATTAAATGCTAAATTACCAAAATCATTATTGTACATAGTGCTTTCAATAAATGAATTTCCATAATCACCTTGCATCAACATTGTTTCAACTGGCGCTGTTAATTCAGGATTAGCTTGAGTTGCTCGAAATGTATCATTTCTTTCTTGTAAGGGAACTTGTGCTTTCATCAAGTTAGAGTATGGGTCTTTTTGGGCTTCCCATTTTTCAATATCTCTCACACGATACCCACTAAAATGAGGTTGTGCTTTGCCAATTTTTGCTTCATCTTTTGCAGGCCAAGTATCTCCAGCGTTACCAATAATGCCATTAGAGACTAATATAGCTCCACAAACTAATGATAGGCCTAACCATTTAGCGCTATGTAGTTTTCTATACTTTTTCATTTTTTACTCCCTCTCTTTTTAAAACGCTTACAAATATATTTTAAAAATTTCTCCTTCCTTAATAAATTACACTTACAAAACCAGTATACGGAGACTTTTCCTTTTATTTAAGTAAATAATTATGCCTTTTTATCAAAAAATCATATAAAAATAAGTTGCTATTATTTTTAACTAAGTAGTAAAAAAACAAAAACTACGTCTTTCGTCCTATATAAATTACAACTGTACTCCTGTAAAATAGTGAGCATATCATGAAAATAAAGGAGATTTAGAAAATGTCTAAAAAGAAAAAGATTATTATCGGTGTTACAGTTGGTGTTATTATTATTTTAATTGGAGCAAAATTCTTACTTGGAGGCTCTAAAAAGGAAGTAGCGACAGACACACCTAATATTGATTACTTTACTGTTGAAGATGTTCCGCAAGTTTTCATTAATGGTGTAGTAACACCAACAGAATCAAAAGAATTTACTAAAGATGCAACACTAGGTAAATTAGGGGATTTAAATGTTAAAAATGGTGATATGGTAGAAAAAGGAACTATTTTATACCAATATGTAGATGAAACGACAGATAATCAAATTACTGAATTAAAATTCCAAATGGAATCAAGTCAAGCTGAAAAAGACAAAGCAGCAAGACAAATGCAATTAGAAATTAATGAATTAGCAAATGCTAATAAAGCTGCTAAAGAAGCTGGTGCTCCTACCTCTTCTGAAGAAAATATTCGTTTAAAATATGACTTGAATGGTTTTGATATCAAAATGAATCAACAACAAAGTCAAATTGACACATTAAATGCGAAACAAGTTAATCAAGTAACTGCACCATTTAATGGCCAAATCACAATTGCACAAGAGCAAAATCGTGACAGCGCCATCATGACCTTAACTTCTAATGATTTCTATGTTGAAGGCGAAGTCAATGAGCGTGATTTAGAAAAAATTAAAGAAAAACAACCCGCAGAAGTTAGAACAATTGCAGATAATAATGCTTACAAAGGTGAAATCATTCATATTTCAAATTCACCAACTACAGCACAAGCTCAACCTGGTGCTGCTGCTGGCGGTCCTGCTGGTGGAAGTGGCGCTTTATCAACCTATACTGTTAAACTTTCTTTAAAAGATGCTAAAAAAGTTCGTAAAGGTTTCCACGTTCAAGCATCTATTAAATTAGATGATAAAAAAATTCAAATCCCTGAAGAAGCCATTCATACAGACGATAAAGATAAAAAGAAATATGTATTAGTTGATGATTTTGGAACAGTTTTAAGAAAAGATATTGAAGTAGCTGATAAAGGTGCTGATAAAGGTAAAGTAATCATTAATAGTGGCTTAGAAGGGCTAGATAAAATCATTATTAAATCAGATAAAGAGCTTAAAAGTGGTGAATTAATCGGTGAACCAAATACGGAAAATTCAGGGGAGATGAAATAGATGACTGAACAATTAAACAGTGAATTACCTGTTTCTTCTTCTTCTCTCATTGAAATGACTGAACTTAATAAATATTATCCTGTTGGAAAAGAGCAACTTCATGTTCTTAAAGAATTGAATTTAACCATTGAACGTGGTGAATTTTTAATGATTATGGGAAAATCCGGTAGTGGAAAAACAACTTTAATGAATATTATCGGCTTTTTAGATCAGTCATCTGATGGAACTTATATGTTTGATGAGAAAGACGTATCAAAGCTTACAGAAAATCAAAAATCAGATTTAAGAAATCAGTACATTGGTTTTATTTTTCAACAATTCTTCTTAATTCAATCATTAAATGTTTCTCAAAATGTTGAGTTACCTATGGTTTATGAAGGAACAAAAAAAGATGCTCAAAGAAAGAAAATTGCACAACACTATCTACATTTAGTTGGTTTAGAAGGTAAGGAAAATTCTAAAACAACAGAATTATCCGGTGGACAACAGCAACGTGTCGCAATCGCTCGGGCTTTAGTTAATGAACCCTTACTTATTATGGCAGATGAACCCACTGGTGCTCTTGATAGTGAGACTAGCGCGGATATTATGAATATCTTATCTGATTTAAACAAAGAAGGTAAAACAATCGTTATGGTTACTCATGATAATGACATGAAAAAATATGCCTCTCGTGTTGTTTATATGAAAGACGGCGTTTTCTTAAATGAGGAGGAATTTACTAATGCTTAAAAATCTATTATTAAGTACCTTCCTCAGCTTAAAAGCGCATAAATTACGTGTTTTCTTAACAATGGTTGGGATTATTATTGGGATTACAGCCGTTGTAACTGTTTCTGCCATTGGTGAAGGCATGAAACAAAAAAGTTTAAAAATGATGGAATCAGCAGATGCTAATAGTATTCGTTTAATTTACAAAGTCGATCAAGAAAATGAATCGGCTGTTGCTAGTCAGTCATTTGACGAATTTGCATTTAATATGTCCGACTTAAAAATGTTGAGAAAATTAGATGGTATTGACAATATCAGTGCTGATTATAGTATGGGCTTCGGTGGATTTGAAGGAATTAATACTCAAATTGCTTATTTTGAAACTCAAACAGGCGGTATGGTTCAAGCTTATTCAAAACCTGATCCAAATATTATCTACGGATCTGACTTTAAAGATACTGATTTTGATAAGAATAAAATTATTTTGTCATATGACACGATGCAAAGTCAATTAAACATAAAAAAACCTAAAGATATTATTGGAAAAGCGATTGATGTCGAAGGAGAAAAATTTCAAGTTGTTGGCGTGAAGAAAAAAATTGGAGAAAACGAAATGATTATGGATTCTTCTATTTTTACAAATACAGTTCCTAAAAAAGCCTATAATAGTTTGGCTAAAAATAAACCAATTAATGCGATTAAATTAAAAGTTAAAGCTGATGCTGATCGAATGATGGTTGTTGAAGAAGCTAACAAACTTCTAAAAGATTATCACCCAGAATTAGTTGGTAATTTTGAAGAAGATCGAAGTAATGAGAAGTTTAGAAAAGAAATGGAACAAATGTTACAAGGGGTTGTTATGGGACTATTATTCATTACCGCTATCTCTCTCCTTGTTGGTGGGATCGGCGTGATGAACATCATGTATGTCTCCGTTTCTGAGCGTAAACGTGAAATCGGTATTAGACGAGCGATTGGTGCAAAACCTTCTAATATCTTGATTCAATTCTTACTTGAAGCTGCCTTTATCACTTTAATTGGTGGTATTCTAGGTGTTCTTCTTGGTTCTGGCATTGCTAGTTTAATTTCAAATGTTGTTCCTGACATTGAAGCAATTGTTAGTCCCAAAATGGCCTTCATGTCAGCTGGAATATCGGCTGGTATTGGTTTAATATTTGGTGTAATTCCTGCAATTAACGCAGCAAAAATGGATCCTATTAAGGCTATTTATCAATAAA
>CAUQFM010000094.1:0-8986 GCA_963517295.1 uncultured Vagococcus sp. | reverse complement strand
AATTATCTAAATGTTTTAAACCGATCTGCATCGTTCATGTATTCTTTTTCGCCAGCAGGTGTTTCGATTGAACCAAATGGCATTTGAGCTCTTAAACTCCAAGTAGCTGGGATTTCCCATTCTTTAGCAACCGCATCATCAATTAATGGATTATAATGTTGAATACTTGCACCAATATTTTCTTCTGATAAAGCAGTCCAAACGTTTGCTTGCGTTAAGCCACTTGCTTGTTCTGACCAGATTGGGAAGTTATCTGCATATAAAGCGAATTGTTCTTGTAATGATTTCACAACAGCTGTGTCTTCAAAGAAAAGAATTGTTCCTTTACCTGCAGCAAAGCTTTTTAATTTTGCTTGAGTTCCTTCAAATGCTTCTGCTGGTGTTACCACTTTTAAAGCAGTTTCAGTGATATTCCATAATTTTTGGTTAGATTCTCCAAAAAGAATAACCACACGTTGTGTTTGAGAGTTAAATGATGATGGTGATTCTCTCACAACTTCTTTGATTAATTTTTCTACTTCTGTTTCAGATAAAGAGATGTTTTCTCCTAAGTGGTAAATTGAACGACGTTTTTTTAAAGCTGTAATAAAGTTAGACATATATTTTCACTTTCCTTTTCATTTCGTTTTTAGGTAATTTCCTTTTGTTTATATTGCTATATTACCAGCTGACTTTTAGTAAGTAAAATAATATGCTCACTTTTTTTAATTTGCTTGATATTTCTTTAACCCAGGAATGTTCAACATGATACATAAACTAATAATATAGATGACTGAAAGAAACATCACAACTACCGTTAATGAGTAGTTATCCATCAAGAATCCGATCACTACTGATGAAAAACCACCAATCGCACGTCCCACATTCATAATAAAGTTGTTCGCTGTCGCTCTAATTTCTGTTGGATACAAGAAACTAATGATTGCCCCGTAACCTCCGTACATCCCATTAATAAAGTATCCCACAACAACCGCAGCTAAAAGTAATGACCATTGTCCCTTAGCAAGTGTTAATAAATACACTGACAACGCTGAAGCTACTAAAAATATACCAAATGATAAACGTGGACCTAATTTATCCATAATCGTTCCGAAAGTTAACATCCCTAGAGACATTCCGAAAATCGTGCTAATCATCCATAACGATGAGCCTGAAACTGACAAACCTAATTGTTTTTGCATAATCGAAGGCAACCAGTTCATCAAACCAAAGTATCCGGCGATTTGAACCGTCACCATCAATGATAATCCAACCGTTTGCCACGTTGTTTTGGAATCCTTGAACAATAAACTAAATTTAGCTTTATCGCCATCTTCTTTTAATTCTGAAAAATCTTCTGGCTCTTTTAAATCTTTTCGAATGACTAACACTAGTAAAACTGGTAGAACACCAATCACATAAAGCATTTTCCAACCAAAAACTGGAATAATTAATGAGGCTAGAATAGCGGCCATAACAGCCCCAACCTGTCCACCAACGGCTACAACTGATGTCGCACGAGCTAAGTGTTTCTTATTAAATGTTTCAGAAACAAGAGACATACACGCTCCGTACTCACCACCCGCACCAATTCCCGCGATAAAGCGGAATAAATAAATCCAGTAAATATTGCTAGCAAACATCATCAGTAGTGACGCCACTGAGAAAGTAATAACCGTGTAAGAAAAAATCTTCACCCGTCCAAACTTATCGGCTAAAAGTCCAAAAAAAATACCACCCACAAGCATACCCAGATTGGTGATAGTTGATATAAATCCAGCTTGAACGCTAGTGACATTTAATGAGGTAATAATTGATGATAAAGAAAAAGCTAAAAACATGATATCCATATTTTCCAAACCAATTCCTGCTGCTGTTGAGACTAAAACTTTACGTTGATATTTAGACACTATCCATCTTCCCCTTTTTTTCCATTTTTACTATTAAATCATATTTTAAAATAGAATAAAAGACAAAAACATTGTAATAGTCTCTTTTGTTTGATATGTAAGATTGCTTATAATGGCCATTTAAATCATATTAGATCTTTATTTATCATTTTACTAATTTAATAAAACTCATAGACAAATATAAAGATAGTTTCTTCGTTATTTTAATCTAATTTTTTAAAACACGCCACTCATTAATAGTTAATAAAAAAACTGACATCTCTGCCAGTTTTTCTTGAAGCTAAACACTTCTGGGACAACCTCTTTAGACATGTTCTCGCCATCTCAACAAACGGCTTTCAAGCAAATCAATCATTAAAAATAAGAAAAAAGCCACACCACTTAAAATCAGGATACCGCTATACATATCCAAGTAATCTAATCTTCCCCAAGCGTCCATCACAAAATAACCCAACCCATATTGAGTGCCGTAGACTTCCGTAAAAAATAAAATAGCAATTGCTGTACCTAAAGCAATGCGAATCGCACTTAAAATCGATGCAAGACCCGCTGGTAAGGTAATCTCAACAAATTGTTGCCACGAATTAGCACCTAGAACTTGTAGATTTTTGTAGTAACTCTCAGGAATAGCTTTAATCCCATCTCTCACAGATAAAATCACTTGAAATACGACAATCAATGTAATCAAAATAATTTTCGACGCATTTCCCAAACCAAACAACAACATAATAATCGGTAACAATGCAATTTTAGGAATCGGATAAGTCAGATAAACAATTGGATCTAACAAACGATTCACCCATTCAATTCGTCCCATAAATAATCCCACAACAAAGCCGATTAGAACAGCGATTAACATCCCCCAAAACAATCTAACTAAACTATTATAACTATGTAACCAAATAAGAGTAGGGTTCATTTGAAATAAATGCTGATAGACTTTAACAGGACTCGGCAACAGCTCTTGCTTTAACAAGACACTAGCTAGATACCATAGACCATTTAACAAAAGAAAAGCCAGTCCCGCATTGCTTAATTTTTTTCCTTTAGTCATTTTTACTCAGAACCTCCCTTATCTCCTGAATCACTTGATAAAATGAATCTGATAATCGTTTTTTATCAATAGGCAAAGTGAAACTAGGATTATCAAATGTCTGAATAATTTGACCGGGTTTCCCAGATAATAAAGCAATCCGGCTGCCTAGAAAAACAGCCTCTTCCACATCATGAGTGATGACAATAGTTGGCGCTTGCCTTTTTTGCCATTCGGTTAAAAAAAGCATCTGCATTTTTTCTCTCGTAATAGCATCTAATGCAGAAAAAGGCTCATCCAGTAAATACAAATCAGACGTCATGACCATCGCTCTAGCAATCGACACACGTTGCTGTTGTCCACCGCTTAATTGACTTGGAAAAGCCTTTAATAACTCTTCCAATCCTAGTTCAGTCACAATTTGTTGTATTTCTTTTACTTGATTTTTTTTCTTACCTTTAAGTTTCAATCCCATGCCAATATTCTCTTCCACACTCTTCCACGGAAGCAAGCCATAATTTTGCGGAATCCAACCAATCGTCTGATTCTTAGGTGATACTTTTTGACCGTTTAATACTATTTCACCCGAAGAAACAGGCTGTAAGTTAGTAATACTATTTAACAAAGTTGATTTTCCTGTCCCACTAGGACCGATTAATGCTAAAATTTCAGTCTCTTTTATTTCTAAATTTATTTCTTTTAATACCACTTTTTCATTATACGCAGTGGTTACATTTTTGATTGATAACATAAATTAAACCTTCTATTTTTCGGATAACAGCGGACTTAAAACTTCCTCAGTTGTCCATTCTTTTTTATAAATATCTTGCTCTTTTGACCAAGTAAAAGCATTATTTAACTGTGATTCTTCAATTTGTTTGGCATGAGTATATTTAGGTAACTCAACTTTAGTCTTAATTTCATCAGTGAAACCAATTTTTTCTTTTAATACATCATAGTAATCATCTAGTTTATGCTCATTAATATAGTCTACCCCCTTATTATAACCACGATAAAAGGCTTCAACCGCTTCTTTATTATCCTTCAAACTCTTATCTGTAAAACCAAAAATAGTCGCATGAATAGCCATCTCATTGCTATTACCTAATTCTCTTAAACCATTCGCTAAACCAATCGTTCTAAAAGGTTCTGGTACAACGGTTGCATCTAATTTTTTATTCTTAACTAATTCAATCCGAACCGGAATTTGTGGTACTTCTTCATAACCAACTTTGCTTGGATCAATTTTTTCTTTTGTCAACGCTTCATTTAAGAAATAATATGGTGCTTGATTTTTAAGGTGCCCAACTTTTTTTCCTTCTAAATCTGCTAATGTCTTAATCTCATCATTTCCAGTTAAAATCGAAAAAGTTCCGATTGATTGACTAACAACTTTCACATCCATACCACCTTGACGATACGTACTCAAAGCAATCAAATCAGTATTCGCACCATCTAGATTACCACTAATCAAAGCTGCATCACGATCCTTAGGTGATTTAAAACTTTGTAAATCTAACGTTAGACCTTCTTCTTTAAAAAAACCTTCTTTATCAGCTATATAAACAGGTAAACTATCCACAGCAGGCATCGTACCGACACTTAAAGCCAAAGATTTACCTTCTTCACTTGATTTTGTTTCTTTTTTGACTGGTTTTTCCGTTCCACAGCTCACTAACATTAATGTAAATGCTGTCATAAGTGTGATTAATATACCTTTTTTCTTCATTCTGTAAAAACCCCTTTTTCTTTCATTTTCAAATGAATCACTTTGTTTAAAATACCACAAACTTACCATTTTTTCTAGAGGATACTTTTATTCATCATTCACTATCTTTACATTCACTCCATAAAGTAATAAACTAAATGTAGCCTTTCAAGACATCAGAAACATAACATGTATTGAAAAAAAGATCATATTGAGGTGAATACGATGGATAAGATAAAAAAATATACAGTTGAATTAATTGGAATTATTGCGGGAATTGTTTGCTTGATTATCGGTTTTGTTTCAGGAACAGATTTAGTTTTGTTTAAACTAGATGGCTTCTATTTTTTCATGATTGGTATTCTATTAATTATCGCTAGTACAGGTTCCATTATTTCAAAAAGAAAAGAAGAAAAAAAAGCCAATTCTTAAAAAATAAGAATCGGCTTTTTTTAATGAATAACATAATTATCACTACTTTATTCCTTTGAAACATTTTTATAGTATGGACTACCTAACGCTCGGTAAACCAAATTTTTGACCTCTGGCTTAACTAAGAAGCTCTCACTACTTTGATAAAGAGGCGTATAAGGTAATTCTTCCATCATACGTTTATGAGCTTCAATCAGTGTATCCCAACGTTTCCCATTGTCATTAGAATACGTTGTTGAAGACTCTTCTAAAAGTTTGGCATACGTTTCATCTTCCCATTTACCATAATTTTGAACCGTACCAGTATTAGCTAATTGCAAGAAATCATAAGGATCACCAAATGTCGCTGCCCAACCTGCTAATACGACATCAAAATCGCCCTTAGACATTTTATCTAAACGGTTAGCAAATGGAACTGTGCTTATATTCACTTTTAAGCCCTCTAACTCACCCTCAAGCGTTCCCTGCAAGTACTCGGCTGTCTTCTTAGCTAAATCTGTATCAGATGCTAGTAAGCTAAACTCTAGCTTTTCACTTCCTAACTCTTTTTTAGCTTTGGCCCATGCCGCTTTAGCTTCTTTACTTCCTGTTTTAATCAACTTGCCAGATTCTTTAGCAAAGTCTTTTCCTGTTTCAGGATTAGTAATTCCCGTCGGAACAAAGCCTTCAATAACTTTAGATCCATCCCCTAAAATACTATTAACTAACTGTTCTGAGTCAATCGCATAGGTGATTGCTTCACGGGCATTTTTATTAGCAACTAATTTATTTTTAAAATTATATTGTAAGTAGTAAGTTGACGGATATTCTCGCAACACTAGATCCTTATTATCAGCTTGTTGTTGGGCAAATTCCCCCTTCACCTGAATAATATCCACTTCATCCGCTTGGAACATATTTAAACTTGTTCCATTCTCCTTAACCACCTGAACATCAATCTCATCTAATTTAACATTTTTCGCTTCACGGTACTGATCATTTTTTACATACTTCCATGAAATATTAGTGCCATCCCAATCAGCTAATTTAAAGGCACCATTGTAAACTAAATTATCACTACTTGTAGCATATTTATCTCCTTTTTCCTCCACAGTTTTTTGATGTTGTGGATAGAAAGTCGGCTTAGCTAAAAGAGAACTCAAGTATGGAATCGGATGATCTAACTTAATTTCTAACGTGTAATCATCTTTTGCCTTAACACCTAATTCAGTTGGTGCTTTCTCACCTTTTTTAATCGCTTCATAATTTTTGAATCCTTCAAATAAATGAGCATACTCTGAAGCAGTTTTAGGATCTGCTGAACGTTGCCAAGAATAAACAAAATCATGAGCCGTCACTGGATCTCCATTACTCCACTTACCATCCTCTTTTAATTCAATCGTATATTTTTTACCTTCATCTGTTGGCTCAGCTACAGCTTTTGCTAAGGCAGGTTGGCTAGTACTGTCATTAGCGAACTCGTATAATCCCTCCATCACCTGGCTAATGGCAGAAAAACTCACCACATCTGTCGCCTTAGATAAATCCATTGTTGGTAATTCCGCAGACTCGATTACTTTTAATGTTTTCGATTCGGTTTTACTCTCTTTTTTTGTATCCTTCTTATCTTTTGACTCACTATTACCACACGCAACTAACAATGTTAAAGATGCTACCATCATCCCTTGAATCATTCGTTTCATTTTCATTAATTGTTTCCCCCTTTTAACATTAAAAACAGATTAGAAATATTAGAATTTGATTATAATATTATCTTTGTTCTTTATTAAAGTCAAGATAATTTCCTTATCATTTGTAAAAAAACATAAAATATCGTATATTAAACTTAATAAAACTTATAAATACTTATTTAAATTAAATTAAAAATCAAAAAAAATTAAGAGGTGACAGCACAATGAATCAAAATGAACGACTCCTTAAAATTATTACCCTACTCGAAAAAAAAGAACACATTCAACAAGAAGAGCTCATGACATATTTTAATATTTCCAAAGATACGGCTAGAAGAGATATCTTAAAATTACTAGAAAAAGATCTTGTCGAACGAACGAAAGGAGGCATACAACTCCCCATAATTAAACAACAAATCTCAGAATACCAAAATCGATTAGTAAAAAATAGCCAAGCAAAAAAAGAGATAGTAAAAATAACCAAACAACTCATCCAAGAAAACCAAACTATTTGGTTAGACGTCTCAACTACAATTGAACTACTAGGACAAAACAACACTTATAAAACAAATCTTTTTGTCACTAATTCTGTCGACAATGCTATTAGTTTCTCTGAAAGTCAAAATAACGTTTACTTGCTTAGCGGCTATTATCAACCCAAGTCTCATTTACTAACAGGACCAATGATTATATCTCAATTAACTCATTTTTACTTTGATATAGCTTTTATTGGCGCCTCCGGAATTTCTAAAGAGGGGATATTCTTTGATGAATTAGACGACATAGAGTTACACCAACAACTAAGACAACAAGCAAAAAAAGTCATTCTTCTAGTTGATGATAGCAAAATAAATCAAACAACCTCTTTCAAAATAAACTGGGAAACTATCGATACACTCATTACAAACAATGAATTACCAAAAGAAATAGAAAAAAAAATAACAACACATAATATCCAAATACTAACCAAATAGGAGATGCAAATCATATATGAAAACCTTACTAAAAAATGCAAAAATAATAACGGAAAAGAAAGAAGAATATGTCGATATCGCCATTACAGATAATTTAATTTCTAAAATAGAAAGAAGAACAAATAAATTAAATCCTGCCGATTTTAATCAGGTGATCGATATAAATAAACAGCTTCTAATTCCAGGTATGATTGACGTTCATATTCATGGAGCAAATCATTACGATATGATGGACGGCACCACTAAAAGTATTCAAGAAGTGTCAAAAAAATGTTTAGAAACAGGATGTACAGGCTTTTTAGTAACCTCAGTAACTTCTTCATTAGAACAACTGATCGGAATGATTGAAGCAACTAAGGCGGTTATCGGAAAAGAAGAAGGTGCTAAAATTTTAGGAATACATCTAGAAGGACCATACCTTAATCCAGAAAAAAAAGGCATGCAAGACCCTAACCATTTACGCTTACCCGATTTAGTAGAAATAAAAAAAATAGTAGAATTAGCTGATGGACTTATTAAAATGGTGACTATTGCTCCCGAATTACCTGGTGCAGACGAAGTAATTCAATATTTAGTTGCAAAAAAAATTGTTGTCGCCGCTGGTCATACTAATGCAACCTATGAAGAAGCCCAGCAAGCATTTGATCTTGGTATTAATCATATAACTCATTGTTGTAACGCAATGCCAGTTATCCATCATAGATCACCTGGCATAACAGTAGCTGCCTTAGAAGATGACAGAGTAAGCATCCAAGCAATTATAGACAACATTCATTTACATCCAGGAATCGTTCGACTCATGCATAAATCTAAGCATGCAAACAATATGGTCCTAATTACTGATGCGCTTCAAGCGATGGGTGTAGGCGATGGCCAGTATCATTTCGGAGGACATGAAGTAACTGTTGATAAAGGAGTTGCTAGACTAAAAGATGGAACACTTGCTTCTAGTACAGTCACTATGAACCAAGCCTTAAAAATTAGTACTGATATGAAAATACCTCTAGAGGATGGTATCATTATGGCCACACAGACACCTTCAAAATTACTATCTTATCAAAACATAGGGGAAATAAAAGAAGGCTATGATGCAGATCTAGTTGCCCTAGATAAATCATTTAATATTACTCAAGTAATTTTAAAAGGAATTAAAAAATAAAAAAAGCTTCTATAAGAAATTAAATAGTGTTTCCACTGTTTTTTTCCTATAGAAGCTTTTATTTCAAAAAAAAACACATATAGCATGGCGACGTCCTACTCTCACAAAGGGAAACCCTTCA
>CAUQFM010000093.1:0-9106 GCA_963517295.1 uncultured Vagococcus sp. | reverse complement strand
ACCTCACCTTTGAAGGAAAATTCAAAAAGTTTAACACCACTTCTAAAAAAACTATCCACAAGCCTGTTAATTTCTATTTTTTTAAAAAAGTTATCATTTAGTTGTTTTAGAGTTATTAACAGATAAACACCCTGTTAAAAACTTATCCACACATTTGAACTAAGCTGTTAACATGTTCTTAAAAGATCTCTGTTAAAGGTATACGTCTTGTGGAAAACTTTTGAATGATCACAAAAAAAGAGAAAGTTGTACACATGTTTTTTCGCCTTGTGGAAAACTTTTATCCTCATTTGTTATTTTCTTATCCACATGTTTAAAAAGCAGTGGAAAACTTTTTATAAAAATGCTAGAATAAACAAGAAACTATTTTTTAGGGGGATAGTTATGCCCAATATTGACTATATATGGAAAGAATTGGAAGACGATTATCGAAAGATATTAACACCTCCAAGTTTTAATGCTTGGATCGAACAAGCTAAACCAATTAGCTTAATCAATAACTTATTAACAATTGAAGTACCTTCCAACTTACATAGAGAGTATTGGGAAAAAAATCTTGCTGCCAAAATTGTTGAAACTGGATTTAGATTGACAGGAGAAGAAGTAACTCCTGTTTTTATTATTGAAAATGAGCAAAAAGAACCAGAGAAAAAGCCTGTGCTTCAAACTGAATTATCTGATATCGTCAAACAAAGTAGTAAAAAGGCCTTATTAAATTCAAAATATACCTTCGATACCTTTGTTATTGGTAAAGGAAATCAAATGGCACATGCCGCAGCTCTTGTTGTGGCCGAAGATCCTGGTGCGACTTACAACCCACTCTTCTTTTATGGAGGCGTAGGATTAGGTAAGACACATTTAATGCACGCAATCGGTCATCAAATGCTCACAAATCAACCAGATGCAAAAATAAAATATGTCACAAGCGAAACTTTCGCGAATGACTTTATTAATTCTATTCAAAATAGAACTTCTGAAGCTTTTAGACAAAAATACCGTAGTGTTGATTTGTTATTAGTAGATGATATTCAATTTTTTGCAGACAAAGAGGGAACACAAGAAGAATTTTTCCATACATTTAACACTCTATATAATGATGGTCGACAAATTGTTTTAACAAGTGATCGTCTACCGAATGAAATTCCAAAATTACAAGAACGACTTGTTTCAAGATTTGCTTGGGGTTTATCCGTTGATATTACGCCACCCGATTTAGAAACAAGAATTGCGATTTTAAGAAAAAGAGCAAATGCAGAAGGTTTAGAAATACCAGATGACACCCTTTCTTATATTGCTGGTCAAATCGATTCGAATATCCGTGAGTTAGAGGGCGCTTTAGTTCGCGTTCAAGCCTACGCCACGATGAATGGAAATGATATTACAACCAGCCTAGCAGCAGATGCTTTAAAAAGCTTGAAGCCAGCCAAATTAAGAAGTGAGTTATCAATTCTTTTGATTCAAGAAGAAGTTTGTAAATACTATCATCTTCAATTAAAAGATTTAAAAGGAAAAAAACGGGTCAAATCAATCGTAGTGCCGCGTCAGATTGCCATGTTTTTATCTCGTGAGTTAACAGATAATTCACTACCAAAAATTGGGGCTGAATTTGGCGGCAAGGATCACACGACAGTTATTCATGCCCACGAAAAAATTTACCACTTATTAGATAGTGATCCTATTATCCAAAAAGAAGTTGGAGAGCTTAAAAATATTCTGAATTCTTAGTTGTGGAAAACTTTATTTTTAACCACGGACTTATCCACATGTTATTAACAGGGGTAAATCTTTTAAAAATATTGCCCTATACTACTTATCCACAGTACTAACAGGCCCTACTACTATTACTATACTTATTTATATTATTTAAAAGGAGAATCCAATGAAAGTAACTTTAAATCGAAATGCTTTTTTAGAAGAACTTGCAACCGTTCAAAGAGCCATTTCGGGAAAAACAACCATTCCTATTTTAACGGGAGTAAAAGTAGACCTAACAGAATCAGGATTAACCCTGACAGGTAGTAATGCAGACATTTCTATTGAAACATTTTTAAGCGTAGAAGATGAAAATGCTGATATGGTCATTGAAAGTGCAGGATCAATCGTACTACAAGCCCGTTTCTTCAATGAAATTATCAGAAAATTACCAGAGAATACGTTAACTTTAGAGTTAATCGAAAATAATCAGGTAATTATTTCTTCAGGTAAGGCTTTATTTAATGTAAATGGATTAAATTCTGAAAATTATCCTCATTTACCAGTTATTGATAACCAAAATACATTTGAATTATCTGCTAGAGTATTGAACAAATTAGTAAGTGAAACGGTTCTAGCGGTTTCGCAAAGCGAAAGCCGTCCAATCTTAACAGGAGTTCATTTCGTCTTAGAGAACAATGAGTTATTAGCAGTAGCAACAGATAGTCATCGCTTAAGTCAACGAACAATTACCTTAAATGATGTGAACACTTCTTTTGATATTGTAGTGCCAGGTAAAAGTTTACAAGAGCTATCTCGCTCATTTAAAGACGAAGAAGAAATGGTTGAAATTTCAATCATGGAAAACCAAGTTTTGTTTAAAACAGAAGGGATGAATTTTTACTCACGTCTACTTGAAGGAAATTATCCAGATACTAATCGTTTAATTCCAACAAATTTTAGTACTCAAATTGAATTTAATGTTCCTGAATTATTATCTGCGATTGATCGTGCCTCACTTTTATCTCATGAAGGCCGAAATAACATTGTTAAACTATCGATTAATTCAGAACAAGTGATCATTTATGGAAATTCTCCTGAAATTGGTAATGTAGAAGAAGCACTTAGTTATATTAAAGTTACCGGAGATCCGATTGATATTTCATTCAATCCTGATTATATGAAAGCTTCTCTGAAATCATTTGGAGCAATTGATGTGGTAATTAAATTTATTTCACCAATTAGACCTTTCACGCTGCAACCAATTGATGATGAAATTAATTTTATTCAGTTAATAACACCAGTTAGAACAAATTAATAATTAATGAAAACTATCAAATGATAGTTTTTTTTAATTATTTGAATAAATAGCCTTATTTTACGTTTTAAGCAATGTAACCTAAAAAATGAAAAAACTATCGATTGATATTAAATTTGCTTAAAATGAAAGAATATTTGTTTTTATGGCTTGAAACAGGTATAATAGTAGACAAATAACCCTTGAAAAAGAAGGTGAAAATTTATGAAAAAAAGTTTTTTATTAAAAGTCGATTCAGAATACATTACATTAGGTCAGTTTTTAAAAGAAGTGAATGTTATATCTAGTGGTGGAATGGCAAAATGGTATCTACAAGAACATGCTGTTTATGTAGACGGAGAGCTAGAAAATCGTCGTGGTCGAAAATTATATGCAGAAATGATGGTCGAACTACCTGATTTAGGTACTTTTTTTATGGCTAAAATGCCACAAGATAAGGATTAATACAGATGATTATAGAAACGATTGCTTTAAAAAATTATCGTAATTACGATAGTCTTGCCCTGAAATTTTCTCCTAAATTAAATATTTTTTTAGGAGAAAATGCTCAAGGAAAAACAAATTTACTAGAAAGTATCTATGTTCTTTCTTTAGCTAGAAGTCACCGAACGAACAATGAAAAAGAAATGATTCAGTGGCAAAAAGAATTTGCTCGAATTGAAGGCAAGATACAGCGTCTTAATGGACCACTTGATTTAACTATGATTATCTCGACCAAAGGAAAAAAAACTAAGGTCAATGGACTAGAACAAAGTAAATTAAGCCACTATGTTGGCCATTTAAATGTTATTTTGTTTGCTCCTGAGGATCTTTTTTTGGTTAAAGGAGCGCCGCAAAATCGTAGAAAATTTCTAGATATGGAGATTGGTCAAATCAATCCTCAATATTTGTATAGTTTAAGCACATATCAAAATGTTCTGAAGCAAAGAAACCAATATTTGAAAAAATTGGCGTTTAGTTCAAATAAAGATCTGATTTATTTAGATGTTTTATCAGAACAATTGGCAAAAGCAGGCAGTTTTGTTTTATACCACCGCCTAAAATTTGTGAAGAAATTGGAAAAATGGGCCAATGAAATTCATCAGAAAATAACTTACCAAAAAGAACATTTAAAAATAAGTTATAAGAGTCAATTAGAGTTTACAGATGATATGACTGAGAATGAATTATTTGAGCTCACTCTAAAAGCGCTAAAAGAAGCTACTCAAAAAGATTTAAAACAGTTAACAACTTCTGTAGGTGTTCATCGAGATGATTTGCATTTTTATGTAAATGAGCGTAATGTTCAAAATTTTGGCTCTCAGGGACAACAAAGAACAACCGCTCTCAGTGTTAAATTAGCTGAAATTGAATTAATTAATGAAGAAATTGGAGAATATCCGATTTTGCTTTTAGATGATGTACTAAGTGAGTTGGATGATGATCGTCAAGTTCATTTAATGGAGTTCATCGAAAATAAACTTCAAACATTTTTAACAACGACAAGTTTAACGCATCTAAATAATAAATTAAGTATCACGCCTGAAGTATTTAATATTTCAGAAGGAATAATAGAAGGGGACGGTGAATAAATTGACAGAAGAAAACAAAAAAAATGAACAACAGGCTTATGATGCCAGTCAGATTCAAGTTTTAGAGGGTTTAGAGGCTGTTCGTAAAAGACCTGGAATGTACATTGGTTCAACAGGACCACAAGGCTTGCACCATTTAGTTTGGGAAATCGTTGACAACTCAATTGATGAGGCTTTAGCAGGATATTGTACAGAAATTAACGTTATTATTGAAAAAAATAATAGTATTACAGTAATAGATGATGGTCGTGGAATTCCAGTTGGTATTCAAGCTAAAACGGGTCGTCCAGCTGTTGAGACTGTTTTAACAGTTCTTCATGCCGGAGGAAAATTCGGCGGTGGCGGTTATAAAGTTTCTGGTGGTCTTCATGGGGTTGGTTCTTCTGTTGTTAACGCACTATCTGAAACGTTAACGGTTAAAGTTCAAGTAGATGGAAAAATCCATTTTCAAGAATTTAGTCGTGGAAAAATTTGTGATGATTTAAAGGAAATTGGCGACACTGAAGGACATGGAACAACGATTAACTTTAAACCAGATGCAGATATTTTTACAGAGACAACTGTTTTCGAATATGAAAAATTACAAACACGTATTCGTGAATTAGCTTTCTTGAATAAAGGTCTAAAAATTAGTATTGAAGATAAACGTGAAGAAGAGACGAAATATGAAGCCTTCCATTATGAAGGTGGAATTAAAAGTTATGTTGAATATTTAAACAAAAATAAAACAGTTATCTTTGATGAGCCTATCTTTACAGAAGGTGAGCAACAAGATATCACAGTTGAAGTTGCTATTCAATATACGGATGGTTATCATACCAATCTGTTAAGCTTTGCGAATAATATTCATACTTATGAAGGTGGAACGCATGAATTTGGTTTCCGTACAGCCTTAACTCGTGTGATTAATGATTATGCTAGAAAGCAAAAAATCATTAAAGAGAATGAGGAAAACTTAAGTGGGGAAGATGTTCGTGAGGGAATCACTGCGATTATCTCAATTAAACATCCAGAACCTCAATTTGAAGGACAAACAAAAACTAAATTAGGTAACTCAGAAGTCCGTACTGTAACAGACCGTTTATTCTCTGAAGCCTTTAATAAATTTTTACTAGAAAATCCAGTTACAGCCAAAAAAGTGGTTGAAAAAGGTATTTTAGCTTCTAAAGCCCGTCTAGCAGCTAAACGCGCTCGTGAGGTAACACGTCGTAAAGGTGCTTTAGAAATTAGTAGTTTACCTGGTAAATTAGCAGATTGTTCGAGTCGTGTTCCTGAAGAATGTGAATTATTTGTCGTCGAAGGGGATTCTGCCGGTGGATCAGCCAAAACTGGTCGTGACCGTCGGACCCAAGCGATTTTACCAATCCGTGGGAAAATTTTAAATGTTGAAAAAGCAACGATGGACAAAATTTTAGGCAATCAAGAAATTCGTTCTCTATTTACAGCTATGGGAACTGGTTTTGGTTCTGATTTTGATGTCTCAAAAGCAAGATATCATAAACTTGTTATCATGACCGATGCGGATGTGGATGGTGCTCATATTAGAACGCTATTATTAACTCTTTTTTATCGTTATATGCGACCTGTTGTTGAAGCTGGGTATGTTTATATCGCTCAACCACCGTTATATGGGGTTAAACAAGGTAAAAATATTACTTATGTACAACCAGGAAAAGATGCAGATGAACGTCTAGCAGAAGTCGTTTCATCACTTCCAGCAACACCAAAAGCAAGCGTTCAACGTTACAAAGGTCTTGGAGAGATGGACGATCATCAATTATGGGATACGACTATGGATCCAGAACAAAGAACGATGTTACGTGTAAGTGTAGAAGATGCGGTTAAAGCAGATGCTGTGTTTGAAATGTTAATGGGTGATAAAGTTGAGCCAAGACGTGATTTCATTGAAGCGAACGCTCATTATGTTAAAAACTTAGATATCTAAGTAATTAAAAAGGGTCGGTCAAAAGTTGTTTGACTCCAGTTGCCTCAGGAGTAGACTTTTTATCGCCTGACTAGAAAAAGGAGGTTCGTTCATGTCTGAAAAAATTAAAGAGAATATTAAAGATATAAATCTGACAGATGAGATGGAAGATTCGTTTATCGATTACGCTATGAGTGTTATTGTGTCACGTGCGCTTCCTGATGTTAGAGATGGGTTAAAACCTGTTCATCGCCGTATTTTATACGGAATGAATGAGATGGGTGTTACACCAGATAAAGCACATAAAAAATCAGCCCGTATTGTTGGGGATGTTATGGGTAAATACCATCCTCATGGGGATAGTGCTATTTATGAATCAATGGTTAGAATGGCACAACCGTTTAGTTATCGTAATATGTTAGTTGATGGTCATGGTAACTTTGGTTCTGTCGATGGTGATGGCGCTGCGGCGATGCGTTATACTGAAGCTCGTTTAAGTAAAATTGCTGTTGAAATGTTAAGAGATATCAACAAAAATACAGTTGATTTTCAAAATAACTACGATGAAACAGAACGAGAACCAGTTGTATTACCCGCTCGTTTTCCTAACCTTTTAGTCAACGGAACGACTGGGATTGCGGTTGGGATGGCAACTAACATTCCTCCTCATAACTTAACAGAAGTAATTGACGCCTTAAAGGTCTTAATGGCTAATGGTGAGGCTACAACAGCTGATTTAATGGAAGCTCTACCTGGACCAGATTTTCCAACTGGTGGTTTAGTGATGGGTAAATCTGGTATCAGACGTGCCTATGAAACGGGTAAAGGTAAAATAATCGTTCGTGCTAAAGTTAACATTGAAGAAATGAAGAATGGCAAAGAACGTATTATTGTGACTGAAATTCCTTACATGGTTAATAAAGCTAAATTAGTTGAAAGAATTGCGGATCTTCACCGAGAAAAACGAATTGAAGGAATCACTGATTTAAGAGATGAGTCTTCTCGTGAAGGTATGCGAATCGTGATTGAAGTTCGACGTGATGTGAGTGCGTCAGTTGTATTAAACAATTTATATAAATTAACGTCACTTCAAACCAGTTTTGGCTTCAATATGTTGGCAATTGTTAAAGGTGTTCCAAAAGTTCTAAGTTTGAAATCAATTCTAGAGTATTATTTAGAACATCAAGAAGAAGTAATTGTTAGAAGAACAGAATTTGATAAAAATAAAGCAGAAGCCAGAGCGCATATTTTAGAGGGCTTACGCATCGCTTTAGATCATATCGATGAAATTATTCGTACAATTCGCTCTTCTAAGTCGGATGATGTAGCTAAACAAGCATTGATTGAGACATTTGAATTATCAGATCGTCAAGCTCAAGCAATTTTAGATATGCGTTTACGCCGTTTAACTGGTTTAGAACGTGATAAAATCGAAAATGAATATCAGGAGTTATTATTATTGATTGCTGATTTAAAAGATATTTTAGCTAATCATGATCGTGTCCTTGAAATTATCGCAACGGAACTTGATGAAATTCAAAGAAAATACAGTGATGCTCGTCGTACTGAACTTCTTGTAGGTGAGGTCTTAAGTCTTGAAGATGAAGATTTAATCGAAGAAGAAGATATCGTGATTACGTTAACTCATAATGGCTATATCAAACGCTTGCCAAGTACAGAGTTTAGAACTCAAAATCGTGGCGGACGTGGTGTTCAAGGAATGGGTGTTCATAGTGATGATTTCGTTGAGAATCTTGTGTCTTGTTCTACTCATGATAGTTTATTATTCTTTACAGATACTGGTAAAGTCTATAGAGCTAAAGGGTACGAAATTCCAGAATACGGTCGGACTGCTAAAGGTATTCCAGTTATCAATTTATTAGGAATTGATTCTTCGGAAAAAATTGAAGCAATCATTAATGTGGAAGGTAAAGCAGAAGAAGGTCATTATCTATTCTTTACCACAAAACTTGGTACAGTGAAGAAAACATCTGTCATGGAGTTTTCAAATATTAGAACAAACGGACTTAAGGCAATTGGCTTAAAAGACGGTGATTCTTTAATCAATGTAGCGTTAACAAATGGTCAAGAAAATATCATCATTGGAACACATAAAGGCTATTCATCAACATTTAACGAAGAAAAAGTTCGTTCAATGGGACGTAGTGCTGCTGGTGTTCGTGGTATTCGTTTAAGAGATGAAGACTACGTGGTTGGTATGGCTATTTTACATCCAGAATCAGAAGTTTTAATTATCACTGAAAAAGGTTATGGTAAGCGAACTGCTGCTGCTGAATATCCAATTAAAGGCCGTGGTGGTAAAGGAATTAAGACTGCTAACATTACAGAACGTAATGGAAACTTAGCTGGCTTAACGACTGTTACTGGTGAAGAGGATATCATGTTGATCACGAATAAAGGCGTTATCATTCGTTTCAGCGTGGATACTGTTTCTCAAACAGGTCGTTCAACACAAGGTGTGCGTTTAATTCGTTTAGAAGAGGATGCTTTAGTATCAACAATGGCGAAAGTGGCTAAAGAAGTCGAAGAAGAAGTTGTGGAAGAAGTAATCGAAACAACGGAAACGATCGTCGAAGAAAA
>CAUQFM010000092.1:0-9204 GCA_963517295.1 uncultured Vagococcus sp. | reverse complement strand
GAGATAAAAATGATTTTTTTACTCAAAAAGAGGTTGTGACAGAAGTGTTCAGCTTATTTCCGAAGAAGCTACTTCTGTGACGCCGTTTAGTTTGTAAAAAAGAGGTTGTGACATAAATTTTAATTTATGTCACAACCTTTATTGGTTTTTAAAAATTATTGTGGTAACTGCCCGTGTTCTTTGTACCAAGTTTCAGGTATCCAAACCCATTGATGACCTTCTTTTTCTAATAAATCAAAGGCGCATTGTGGGCCCATAGAACCGGCTGGATAGTTAGGGATTTGTTCAGTTTCTTTGTCCCACGTATGGCGGATAATATCGACAATCTTCCAAGAAGTTGCTACTTCATCCCAATGAGTAAAGTTTGTTGCGTCTCCTTTAAGGCAATCAAGTATCAGTTTTTCATATGCTTCTGGACTATTGTCTAAGTTTTCTTGTGAATGGCGATAATCTAGTTTTACTGGATCAATGTTAAAGCCATCACCAATTTCTTTGCCGTTCAATGTTAATGAAAAACCTTCTGTTGGTTGAATGTAAATAGTTAAGATATTTTCTGGTAAGTTAGTACTGATGTCGCTGGCTTCTCTAAAAACATTAATCGGTGTTGATTTAAAGACAATATTAATACGAGTGCCTTTTTCTGTTAGGCGTTTTCCAGTACGAACATAAAAGGGAACACCCGCCCATCTAAAGTTATCAATCATAAATTTGGCAGCGATAAAGGTTTCTGTTTGCGAATTTTCTTCGACACCAGGTTCTTCTCTGTAACTAGAAAATGATTGATTACCTAATGAACCTTGTCCATATTGACCACGAACAACAGACTCTTTGACTGCTTGTTCATCATAAACTCTGACAGCTTTTAAAGCATTAATCTTTTCTGCACGAATCGCTTCTTCAGAAAAAATAGTAGGTGGTTCCATAGCAAGTAAAGAGACAACTTGTAAAATGTGGTTTTGAACCATATCTTTTAAAGCACCACTTTGATCATAATAACCACCACGTTCTTCTACACCAAGACTTTCAGCTAAAGTAATCTGAACGCTTTCAATGTATTTGTGATTCCAAAGTGATTCAAAAATATTATTACCAAAGCGAACTGCAGAAATATTTTGAACCATTTCTTTACCTAAATAATGATCAATACGGAAAATTTGTTCTTCTTTAAAAGCTGCTCCAATTTCACTATTAAGTTGTTCAGCTGTTTGGTAATCTGTTCCAAAAGGCTTTTCAATAATTAAGCGGCTAAAACCTGTTTCAGTCATAATCTGTTCTGACTTAATATGCTTAGAAATTGTCCCAAAGAATCTTGGCGCCATTGCTAGATAAAATAAACGATTACCATTTAACTGGTATTCTTCATCTAAACGGTTGGCTAATGAGCCTAACACTTGGTATTCTTCCGTGTCATTCACATTATGTGATTGATAGTAGAAGTGAGAGGTGAAATCATTTATTTCTTGTTTCGTTGGGTGTAATGTTTCGATAGACTCTGCTACGATTTCTCTAAAATAATCATCTGACCACTCACGACGAGCTGTTCCAATGACTGCAAAATGTTTATTAATATTTCCTTTACGGAACAATCTAAATAAAGAGGGATAGAGTTTTCTTTTAGCTAAATCCCCGGTGCCGCCAAATATAATAAATAACGCTCTGTTATCTTGTGACATAGCATAGCCTACTTTCTAATCGTAATATTCATTTATATTTTACTTGTATTGTGTAAACAAAGCAATCATAACGGTTAGGAGAAGTGAAGTTTGTACAAAGTATATTGTTAGCGCGAGGGAGATTGTTTTTGGTATGATAGAATTATAAATAATAAATTGAAAAAGAGGGAAATAATGTGGTCAAACAATATACTGAAAAATATACAATTCCAACTTACGAATGTGATCAAAGTGACTATCTAAAAATTCCAACGTTAGTCAAAATTTTAATAAAAATATCAGGTAGTCAAAGTGAAGAGTTAGGTGTAAGTGATGCTTATGTTCATTCATTTGGTTTAGGTTGGATTATCCTACAACATGATCTGAAAATAACCAGATTACCTAAAGCGGGAGAAACAGTGACATTGACGACAGAAGCTGCCAGTTATAATAAATTCTTTTGTTACCGAAATTTTTGGATTCATGATGAAGAAGGTAATGAATGTGTTTTGATGGAAACAACATTTGCTATGATGGATTTAAAGGCGCGCAAAATGGGAAGTGTCCTTGATGAAATTGTCGAACCTTTTGAATCTGAAAAAATCAAGCGAATTAAACGTGGTGAGAAAATTTTGCCTGTTGAAGAAATAAAAGCTGAAAAAGAATATGCGGTTCGATACTATGATATCGATGATAATCAACATGTTAACAATGCCATTTATTTGGATTGGATGCTAGATGTTGTAACGATTGATTGGATAACTGATTATATTCCAACCACTCTTTCGATTAAATTCAATAAAGAAATTAGATATGGTGAAATAATAGATAGCAGCTATCAACAAGACGAAACTGGCCTAAGCCGCCATCAAGTAGTAGTGGGCGAGGATATTTGTGCAGAAGCCAATATAATGTGGCAACGTAAAAATTAATAAATTTTAGTAATATTATTAAAAAAAAGTTGCAATACGATGAGAGTAAGGGTATTTTAGAAAAAGAAGTAGGGCTCATTTTGGGAGGATAAGAGATGAAATATTATAATAAATCGTCAAAATTAGAGCATGTTAGTTATGATGTTCGTGGACCAGTACTAGAAGAAGCGGACAGAATGGTGAAACGTGGTATTGATATAATTAAACTAAACACAGGAAATCCAGCAGCATTTGGTTTCAAAGCACCTAATGAAGTGATTGATGATTTGATTACTAACGCCAGACTTTCAGAAGGTTACTCTGATTCTAAAGGGATTTTTTCAGCTAGAAAAGCCATTCAGCAATATTGCCAACTAAAAGGCTTTCCGAATGTGTCTATCGATGATATCTATACTGGAAATGGTGTCAGTGAATTAATTACGATGTCGATGCAAGGTTTGATTGATAACGGAGATGAAGTCCTTGTTCCTATGCCAGATTATCCTTTGTGGACAGCAGCGGTTACTCTATCAGGGGGAAATGCTGTTCATTATGTATGTGATGAGCAAGCTGAGTGGTATCCTGATATTGCGGATATTAAAAGTAAGATTACTAATCGGACAAAAGCGATTGTGTTAATCAATCCTAATAATCCTACAGGGGCTTTATACCCAAAAGAGCTATTAGTAGAGATTGTTAAAGTAGCAAGAGAGCATCAGTTAATTATTTATTCAGATGAAATTTATGATCGCCTTGTCATGGACGGGTTAGAGCATGTCTCTATAGCAACTTTAGCTCCTGATTTATGTGTGGTGACATTTAACGGTTTATCAAAATCACATCGTGTCGCAGGATTTAGGTGTGGTTGGATGGTTATCAGCGGCGAGAAAAAATATGTTCAAGGCTATATTGAAGGTTTAAATATGTTGGCTTCAATGAGACTGTGTTCCAATGTCTTGTCTCAGCAAATTATCCAAACAGCTCTAGGTGGTTTTCAAAGTGTGGATGATTTACTTTTACCAGGAGGTCGGATCTATGAGCAAAGAGAATTTATAACAAAAGCTCTAAATGATATTCCAGGAATCACAGCAGTAAAACCTAAAGCGGCCTTTTATATTTTTCCTAAAATAGATACTAAGAAATTTAATATCTTAGATGATGAAAAATTTGTCTTAGATTTTTTACATGAAAAACATGTGTTACTGGTTCACGGAAAAGGCTTCAATATGCCGACACCAGATCATTTTAGAATTGTTTATTTACCAAAAATGGATGAGTTAAAAATGACCACAGACGCATTAGGTGATTTTTTACAACATTACAAACAAAAATAACGACAAAAAAACAAGCTGATCCTGTTCTCAGCTTGTTTTTATTTTACTATTAAACTAATACTTGACAGATTTTTTTACTTACGACTAAACGACTTAAATACTTGTCTTTTAGTTCTGACGTTGGGTTAACCACAGTTACAAGAACTGCGTTTTCGTATTCTTTTTCAATAATTCCTTCAAATTGGCTACCTTGCCAATCGAAGTTTACTTTACCGTTAATTTCCAAAAGGACAGCGCTCCCATCTTTAATGATGTATTTAAATAATAATGAATGCAACGAATGAATGGCATTATTATACCACATTAATTGTATAATAAAAGTTATTTAAATAAAATAAAATCAAAAAAAGATTAAAAATGTTTCATATCCAGTTATAAAATTCACTCTATTGATTATTGTATAGACCAATCCTTGACGAAAAAAGAATTTAGTGATAATTTTAAGGTAATAAATATAGAAAGAAGTTTTGTCGATGAAAAAAGTAATTTACGCAGATAAATTTTTCTTAACAAGTGGAGTAGAAGGCCCAGGTTATTTAGATATTACAGAAGGTGTCTTTGGAAGAATAACAAAAGAAAAACCAGAAAATACAACAGAATTAATTGATTATACTGGTAAATGGATTGCTCCTGGTTTAGTAGATACTCATATACATGGCTTTAAAAATAATGATGTGATGGATGCTAATGCTGAGGGTATCAAACAAATGTCTGAAGATTTATTATCTTGTGGAGTCACGTCATTTTTACCTACAACATTAACTTCAAGTCGTGAGCAATTAACATTGGTTGCTAAAACAATTGGTGAAGTATACAAAGACGTGAAGGGTGCGAAGATTCAAGGGATTTACTTTGAAGGTCCGTTCTTTACAGAAGAATATAAAGGCGCACAAAACCCAGGATATTTCTCTGATCCAGATATTAATGTATTTAATGAATGGCAAGAAATTTCAGGTGGAATTATCAAAAAAATAGCTTTAGCACCAGAGCGTGAGGGTGTGTCTGAATTTGTTAAAGAAGTGACAGATAGTGGAGTTGTTGTCGCTCTTGGACACAGTAACGGAACACTAGAAGAGGCAAGTGAAGCAGTTGAGTGTGGAGCGAGTGTCTTTGTTCATGCGTTTAATGGAATGCGAGGGTTGAATCACCGTGAGCCAGGTATGGTGGGTGCTGCGATGAATTTAAAACATGTCTTCTCTGAATTAATTTGTGATGGACACCATGTTCACCCAGATGCAGCCAATATCTTAATGGAAAAAGCGGGGCGTGATCACGTTGCCTTAATTACTGATTGTATGATGGCTGGTGGTATGCCGGACGGTGATTATATGTTAGGTGAATTCCCTGTAACGGTTAAAGATGGTACAGCTCGTATGAAGGAAGGTAACTTAGCTGGCAGTATCCTACGACTAAAAGAAGCGATTAAAAATGTGGTTGAATGGGGCATCGCAACACCAGAAGAAGCAATCATGATGGCGACTTATGTTCCTGCTGTTAGTTGTAAGATAGAAGACGTGTGTGGCAGTATCACAAGGGGACGAGCAGCCGACTTTATTATTTTATCAAATTCTTTAGATTTAGAAGCAACATATATAGACGGTAAGTGCCGTTATCAAGTACAATAAGGACATAGAAAAAGGAAGCTAAGAATTTTTTCTTAGCTTCTTTTTTAATAAAAGGAGGTCAAAAAATGTTTGAAGAAAGACTAGAAAATGTACTAAGAGAGATGAAAAATAGACAAATGCCACAATTGGTGATATCAGATCCAATGACTATTTTTTACTTAACAGGAACAATGATTGAAGCAGGTGAAAGATTGGCCGCTTTAATATTAAAGGAAAATAAGCAACATGTCGCAATTATTAATCAATTATTTCCTATTAAAGAAGCAGAAATTGGGATGCCAATCATCAAAGTAGATGATACAGATGAAGGAAAAGGAATGGCTATCTTAGCAGAACAGTTAAACCATGAACAGTTAATCGCTGTGGATAAACAATGGTCAGCTGACTTTTTATTATCATTAATGAAGAAAGTGAATAAAGAAGTGAGTCAGTTTGTGTTAAGTTCTGATATTACAGATGATGTGAGAGCAATCAAATCAGAAGCTGAAAAACAAAAAATGCGTGAAGTATCACTAGATAATGATATAGCTGTGGGAAGATTAGCTGATTTAGTTCCTGAAAAATTAACAGAACTAGCCATGACAGAAAAATTAATTGCGATCTATAAAGAGTTAGGAAACTCTGGTGTGTCATTTGATCCAATCGTTGCCTATGGTGCCAATGGTGCTGATCCTCATCACATGAATGATGATAGTCTCGTTAAAGTAGGAGATAGTATTATTATAGACATCGGTGGTGTTAAGGATGGTTATTGTTCAGATATGACTCGAACATTTTTTTATAAAGAAGTATCAGATAAAAGTAGAGATGTCTATGAAACCGTTTTAGAAGCGAATAAACGTGCAATAGCAAAAGTAAAGCCAGGCGTGACCTTTGCAGAAATTGATGCAGCCGCTCGTGATTACATCACAGAAAAAGGGTATGGCGAGTACTTTACTCATCGTACGGGACATTTTATTGGCATGGAATGTCATGAAGCGGGTGACGTTTCAGGTGCTAATCACAAAGAGGTTAAAGTTGGTAATATCTTCTCAATCGAACCTGGTATCTATATTCCTGGGGAAGTTGGGGTTAGAATCGAGGATCTAGTGATTGCAACGGAAGAGGGTTGTGAAAACTTGAATCATTATTCTAAGGAATTGAAGGTTTTGAAGTGAGATAATTTTTTTTAATATAAATAGTTTTTATACGAATAGACTAATGAAATATAACCCCCAAAAATCAAACATTATAATACAAAAAACTCATGTTTTAAATATATATTTGGACTTATATTGAATAAAAACAACTATAAGTTTATAATAAGTATAACTAATTAAAAAAAAAAAGAAAAGGTGTGTTAATTTGAGATATGATGTCAAAAAAAAGTAGTAATAAAAAAAAATATAGTGTTATTTTTGCGGTTTTATTTGTCAGTTGGTTAGTCTATTTTTATTTTTTTAATCACTATTATAGTGATGCAGTTGATATGGTAACAATGGGAGCAAAAAAAGAAATTCAAATTTTGGAACTTTTCTACTATAGAGGGAAAGAAACAATAATAATATTAGCTAGTTATTTCTTTTTGGTATCTGTTCAAACTTTATTTGTTCAGTACTTAAAAATAAAAACGTATGTAAACGATGATCTTAAAAAATTCACTTTGTTTAATTTAGTAATTTTAGCGTTACTAGTAATTATGAGTTTCATTAATATGTTTTGGATATTGTTTTTCGTTTTAGCAGTCATTTCTATAACAATCAACTTTGTTATTTATATAATTAGCAAGACAAAGTATCTTTATTCAAGCGGAGAAATTATTTTTGAAAAAGACGGGTTTAAAACAAAATCAAAAGCAGAATCAGAATTGGAAAAATATTTAGTAGATAAAGCAAGCTTTTTTGAAAGTAAAAAATTAAAGATAGTTAGCGAAATTATACAAAATACCAATGATACCTTTAAAATTGAAGTATCAATTGAAGATGACGAATAAAAAAAAGAAATGTTGAGGTAAATATATGAACGTGCAAAATAAAGTAAATAAACTTTTATTTATAATTGTAACGATATTCTTACTAGTTTCAGTTTCAACTCAAGTTCAAGCTGCAGATAAAAAAGATGTCAATGAGAATAAAGGATTAGGATTTACAGTGTCGCCAGTCTTTAACCAAAATCAAATTGAACGTAATAGTAGTTTGTTTTATGTGAAAACAACGCCAGGAGAAGAACAAACTGTAGAAGTAAATATTAGAAGCACACAAAAAAGTCCAGTTGTTATAAAAATTAATATGTTCGATGCATTTACATCGTATCTAGGAACAATTCAATATGAAGCTCCTAAAAAAATTAAAAATAGAGATGAGACTTTAAAAAATTCTGTTTCAGAAGTGGTAAGTTCAGAAGAAAAAGAAGTGACTGTTGAAAATTTTGAAGAGAAAACGGTTAAAATAAAAATAACACCTCCTAAGGATGAATATCAAGGCGTTAAGATGGGAGCTATTGAATTTCTTTCTGATCAAAAAGAACAAAAAGGCGCTATGCAAATGAAAGGAAGCTTTCAAGTTGGAGTTATTTTAGCTAGTAGTGGAGATCAGTTTAATGATGGTGAAAAATTAGAAATGAAGGAAGTAAAAGCACAACTAGAGCGAGGAGCAAGGTTGGTCACTGCTAACTTACAAAATCCTGAATCTAAAACGCTGGAAAATTTAAAAATACGAGGAACAATCACGGATAAAAAATCTGGGAAAAAAATTAAAGAAAGAGAGATGAAGGGTGTTTCGATGGCACCTAATAGTAATTTCAATTATGAAATGGATTGGGGATTAGCTGAGCTACCTGCCGGAAAATTTCATTACTCAATGAATGTAAAAAATGATTTTCATGAATGGAAATTTGAAAAAGATTTTGAGATTTCAGGAAAATTAGCATCAGATATTAACGATGAAAGTGCATATAAAATACTCACACCAAGTTGGATAAAGTTAGTATCTATAGTTCAGGGTGTAGTACTAGTTATTATTATAATATTGTTGATTGTAAGACGGAAAAAATTCGAAAAATTATTTAAAGAGAAAAAGAAAAAAAATAAAAAGAAAAAAAGTAAAAGGGGAGCCTAAAAAAAGATGATAAATTACTTATGGATATATATTTTGTCAGCGTTAGCCGTAGTGTCTTTAATCATATTTTTAATTAGTTTTTCAAAAGATCATTTTTTTATAAAAAAACTAAAATTAAAAAAAGGGAATTATGCTCTTAACTTTATGTTATTAATTATATTTTTATCAGATATTGGACTGATTGTCTATTTACTAATGTTACTAAAGGAACAAATAAATATTTTGAGTTAAAAAATAAAAAAAGGAGGAGTAAAGATGAAAAAGAAAATCATAGCATTATTATTGTTGTCACTTTGTCTGGTTTTTCAAAGCGCATATGTGTTTGCTAATGATGATAAGGTTAATCAAACGGGAAATTCGGGAGATTCAGAGTTAAGTATTGGGTTTGATAAAGGAATAAAAAAGGAAGTTATAAAACCTACTGTGTATGAACCAAAGACAAAACCTACTGTTAGTAGGCTGTTACCAAGAACAAATGAAATTATCCAAACATTGGTGTTATTAATTTTAGGATTATCACTGTTATTGATTATAGTATGCTAGATGAAGTATACAGAAGTAAGGATGGTAAAACCCTGAAATTGTAT
>CAUQFM010000091.1:0-9210 GCA_963517295.1 uncultured Vagococcus sp. | reverse complement strand
TCATGATTTTAGAATTAATTTTTATTTTTGAAATTGCCTTTTGAACTTTTGTAAAATAGATATAAGAGGCTGACACTTGTAGCTCAGCCTCTTATTTTTTTGTTATAATACAAGTAAAAAATTATATCTAGGAGGTTCTTAATCCATGAATTCACTAGAGTGGACGCACTACCAAGTTTTTACTACTACCAAAGATAAAGGCAATCCTGCTGCGGTTTTATTTCTTCTAGAAGCTTTAACAACCAAGCAACAACAAGCTATAGCTAAGGGAATAAACTTCAATGAAACTGTTTTTATTTCTAAAGATTCAGACGCAGATTTTTATTTTAGATTTTTTGCACCAGAAACTGAAATGGAATTTTGTGGACATGCTTTATTAGCGGGTGTGAAATACCTGTTAGATAACGAATTAACTCATAAAAAGTTACTATTGATTAAAACAAAATCCGGTCTTGTTGACGTGGCTATTAGCTCTGAAGGTAAACTTACTATGAATCAACAATCCCCTGTTTTTAGGGAATTTGAAAGTTCTATAGATAATTTAGCTAAAGTAATTGGTGTTTATGTTGATGATATCGACCCAGATTATCCAATTTTTTACGGTTCCACTGGTACTTGGACTTTGATTGTCCCTATAAAAAATTTAGCAACTTTTCAAAAGATGATGCCACATAATAAAGAATTTAAACATGTGTTAGAAGAAATACCTGAAGCTTCCATTCATCCTATTTGTTTAGAAACCAAAACAAACGCTGCTCTAATGTATAGTCGCCATTTTTCTGGTGCCATGACAGGTTCTGCGGAAGATTCAGTGACTGGCTCTGCTTCTGGCGTTATGGGAGCTTATTATGAACGCTATATCCATCCCTTACAAGAAAATACCGAGATGTCTTTTCTTGTAGAACAAGGTTATGAAGTTGGAAAAGAAGGATATGTTACAGTTAATTTAAGTAAGAAAAATGATAATCTTTCTGTTAGTATTTCAGGAGATATCACGTTTGTAAGTCAAGAACGTATTTCCTTTTAAAACAAACCACCCACCAAGCTAGAATGAAACAAGCTAACTTGGTGGGTGGTTCTTTATCTATTTATTATAAATTTTCATCAACTGGATTATCTGCTTCTGGTAAATAAGTTAATAAAACTTTTCTAGGCTTACTACCTTCAGAAGGACCCACGACTCCATGTTCTTCTAATTCATCAATAAGACGCGCTGCACGGTTATAACCAATTCTAAATCGGCGTTGTAATAAGGAAATGCTGGCTGTTTGCATTTCTACAATCAAAGCTTTAGCCTCTTCAAAATACTCATCTACAGAGGCGTTCCCACCCGCAGAAGTTTCAACTTCTTCTGAAGGCATCATGTGCTCTTGATAGTCAGCTTCTTGTTGATTCGTTACAAAGTTGACAATATTTTCTACTTCTTCATCTGAAATAAAGGCACCTTGAATACGAATCGGTTTATTTTCACCCATTGGGACAAAGAGCATATCTCCTCGACCAAGGAGTTTTTCAGCACCATTACCATCAATAATCGTACGAGAATCAATCCCACTTGATACAGCAAAAGCAATTCTCGAAGGAACATTGGCTTTGATAATCCCTGTGATAACATCTACACTTGGACGTTGTGTAGCTAAAATCATATGAATTCCAGCAGCACGTGCCATTTGAGCTAAACGAATAATCGCATCTTCCACTTCATTACTTGCAACCATCATTAAATCTGCTAACTCATCTACAATCACTACAATATAAGGTAATAGAGCTTTATTTTCACCTGACTGAGCGTTATGTTTTTTCACCATATTATTGTAGCCGTTCATATTTCTAACACCAAATCCAGCAAATAACTCATAACGGCGTTCCATCTCTTCTACTACTTTTTGAAGCGCTTGGGCTGCTTTTCTAGGATTAGTTACAACCGGCGTTAACAAATGAGGAATACCATTATAAACGTTTAACTCTACCATTTTTGGGTCAATCATCATTAATTTCACTTCATTTGGTTTAGCTTTCATCAAAAGGCAAGAAATTATTCCGTTAATACACACAGACTTTCCACTACCTGTTGATCCTGCAATAAGTAAATGAGGCATTTTAGTTAAATCAGCCGACATCACTTCACCAGATATACTCCGGCCTAATGGTACTTCTAGTAAAGACTCTGGATGACTCTCTTGAGAATCAATCACATCTCTAAATGACACCATGCTCGTTGTTTGGTTGGGGACCTCAATTCCGATAAGTGATTTACCTGGAATCGGCGCTTCCATACGGATATCTTTCGCAGCTAATGCTAATGCTAAATCATCGGTTAAACTAACTACTTTACTAACCTTCACCCCAACAGCCGGTTGAATTTCAAATTTGGTAACAGACGGCCCTAAGCTTGCGCGAACTACTTTAGCATCCACTCCAAAGCTATCAAACGTTCGTTCTAACACTTTCACATTTTTTTCCACCAATTTGTATTCCTTACTTTGATCCGTTAAAGGAATGTCTTCCAATAAATCACTTGAAGGTAGTACATAATCGACATTTTCAATTTCATCTGGAATATCAAACTGTAACTTAGATTCAACTGCTTTTGGCTCTGTAGCTGTTTCTTTTGCTTCTTTTTTTGGACGTTCAATTTGTTGCCTTTGATAATTATCTTGATAACTATCGATTTCTAATTTAATTTGTTCAGGTTCAGTTTCTGGTGAAATCTCTTTTGTTTTTTTTGCTAGTTCTTCTCCTGCTGTCTGTTTTCTGACAGAGTTTTCTGAAACTTTCTCATTCTCTTTCGCTATTTTCTGCTTTTTTTTTTCTTCTTTACGTTCTGATAATTGCTGCTTTCTTTCATCAACAGAATTAAAAAGACTACCACCCCAGATTCGCGTTTTCTCAATCACATCTCCTAAACCAACATTTAAGAATAATAAAACACCCGTTGTCATACCAATGAATGCAATAACATAAGAACCGAATTTGGAAACTAAAAAGTACGTTAAACTGTAAAGTGTCGCTCCTAACATCCCACCACCAACAGATTGACTGACTTGGTTTGTTCTAATATCCGAATAAATTTTTTGCCATGTCAAAGAAATAATAGCTGTATCCCGATTGATTTGTTTAAATAAACCTATTTCGATGAATAGTAAAAAGCCTAAGTAAAATACTAAAGCACCTATCCAAATTGTTTTTCTTTTAAACTTGGGATCTTTTCCCATAAACAGAAGTAATACTCCGTAAATAATAAGTAAAACCGCCATCACAATGTACGTATTTCCAACTAAAAAGCGAAAAACATTGGCCATCAAAGTACCTAAAAAGCCTAGTTTCAATCCGCCGATAATACCAAATATAATAAAACCAATACCTATTAAAAAGTAAGTGGTTTTTTCTTGTTGTTGCTTTTGTTTTTTTGTTGGTGCTTTTCCTTTTTTCTTAGTTGCCATGTATAAACTCCTTACTTTTATCATTAAACATTATACTATAAACAAGTAATTTTGTGAATTTACTTAAAAAAAAGACGGATAATATTATTCTTATCTGTTGTATAAGGTGGAAATAATAAAGGTATTCTTAGTAGTGTTGATCTCTTTAAAACTGATTTTGTATGAGTAAATGTTTCTAACGTTTTATATCCATGATAACTCCCTATACCTGATGTTCCCACACCACCAAAAGGCAAATGTTCATTCGCCAAATGAAGAACAGTATCATTAATCGTTGCTCCACCAAAACTAACTCTTTGAATTAAATCATCAAGCTCATTTTTATCACTACTAAAAGGATAAAAAGCAAGCGGTTTATCTCTTTTAGCAATAAACGCTATTCCCTCTTCTAACTTTTTATAACTTAAAACAGGTAAAATAGGACCAAATATTTCTTCTTCCATTAGAGCAAGTGAATCTTCTAACTTTGCTGAAACTATTGTTGGTTCTAAATAGCGCTCTGCCTCATTAAAATGACTCCCAAATTCAATATACTTCTTATCTTGATTCAAAAGTACAAGTAATCTCTCTAGTGATTGATTGTTTATTAATCGACCATAATCAGGAGATTTTTCAATATTATCTCCAAAAAAGCGATGGATATTATTAATTAATAATGGCATAAATTCAGCTTTAATATTTTCATCTATTAAACAATAATCTGGAGCTACACACGTTTGCCCGGCATTTAAAAATTTCCCCCAGACAATTCTTTCAGCTGCAAGTTCTAAATCCGCATACTTTGTTACAATAACTGGACTTTTCCCACCTAACTCTAATGTTGTCGGAGTTAAATGCTCTGCCGCTTTTTTCAAAACAATTTGCCCTACTTTTTGACTTCCAGTGAAGAAAATCTTATCAAATTTATACTCTAGTAGAATCTCATTAATTTCTCTATTTCCAGTTAAAAAAAACAGATAATCTGCTGTAAAAGCTTCAGCAATCAAAGTTCTTAAAACAAGATTTGTTTTTGGTGTATGCTCTGACATAGCAACAATCGCTGTATTTCCACCAGCAATCGAACCAATTAAAGGATCTAAAGTCAACAATACTGGATAATTAAATGGTGCAATAATCAATGTATTTCCAAAAGGAACTTGTAACGTATAACTTTTAGCCGGCATTAAAAATAAAGGTGTTGGGACTCTTTTTATTTTTCCCCACTTAGGTAATTTTTTTACCATCTCATCTATATGACGATAAACAAGGCCTATTTCAGTAATAAAACTTTCACTAGCAGATTTTCCTAAATCTTGATATAGTGCTTCTAACAAATCATCTTCATAACGATTTATTTGCACTTTTAATTGTTTTAATTTTTTTAATCGAAATTCAATAGGATATGTTTTTTGAGTATCGAATAATTGGCGTTGTTCCATAATAATTTGCTTGATTTTTTCTTCCATAAACAAAACCTCCTATTTGCCCATTATACCATTAGTTACAAAAAAAAGGCGCTTGCTAATAACTCAAAATTTTACTTTTAAGTCATTAGCTTGCTCCCTATTTTTTATTGATCTTTCATTGCAGCTTTTAAAGCTAAAGCTAGTGGACTTTCTTGTTCTTCTTCATCAGCGGCATATTTTTTCACCAAACGACGTTCTTCATGTTTCGTCATTTTTTTACCTTTACCGCCTTTTTTATCCATTTTTTCAGATAAATTACAGGTTTTACATTTAAAGTAAGAACCATTTTTATTTTCTAAAATTTCCATTTTCTTTTTACATTGCGGACAGCGTTTATTAGAAACTTTTGGATCTTTTCTTCGCTTGTAAGAGCATGATTCACTACTGCAAACATAAATTTTTCCATCCCGAGTATTTTTTTCTTTTAATTTAGAACCACAATCAGGACAATCCTTAGCTGTTAATGAATGATCCACATACTTATCTTCACTCGTCTTAATCTCTTTAACTAGACGAGCTGTTTCTTGTTCAATTTCTTTAATAAAGACACGATTATTTAATTTCCCTTGCGCTATTTTTTCAAGAGAAACTTCCCATTTAGCTGTTAACTCAGGTGTTACAAGAGATGGATTAACTAAGGTTAATAGCTGCTTGCCCTTTGGCGAAACGCTTAATTTTCCATTATTTCGTTCCATTAAATCCGAGCTAATCAATTTTTCGATAATTTCTGCTCTTGTTGCGGGTGTGCCTAAATTATATTTTTCCATCTGACCAAGTAATGTCCCTTCATTAAGTGGTGCAGGCGGTGTTGTTAATTCTTTATTAATGGCAAAATTAAAAGGAATACCTTGACCTACTTTAAATGTAAGTTGTTCTTTTGTTTCTTCTTTTTCTTTTTTCCAACCATAAGACTCAATATTTTGTTGTCTAAAGATAAAACTAAATTCACCTGATTTTGCCGTAATTGTTTGGTTAGAAGAAATAAAAGGTTCTTCAAATAAACCTAAGAATCTTTCAACTAACAAACGATAAATTTTCATCTCTTCATTATCTAATTTTTCTAAACGTGGTGCCTGTTCAGTCGGAATTAAACCATGATGATCTGTTACCTTGCCATTTTGGAAAACATTTTTTTGTTTAACAATGCCGCCCGTTTTAATAATTGATTTTACTCGAGTACTATCCATTATTGTGACAGCGTGTAGTCTGTCTTTCATGGTATCTTTCATATCTGTTGTTAAATATTTAGAATCCGTTCTTGGATACGTCACTATTTTATGAACTTCGTATAATCTTTGGATAATACCTAATGTTTTTTTAGCCGAATATTGATATCGTTGATTAGCTTCTCTTTGCATTTCAGTTAAATCATAAGGTAGTGGTGCTGCTTCTGTTTTTTTCTTATCTTTAATATCAACAACTTTGATGGGTGCTTTTTCAATTGTTTTGGTTACAGCTTCCAAGGTTGCGCGTTCTTTATATTGTTTTGGATTAGTTAACTGTAATCTACCTAACAAGTGTTGGTATTTTAAATCTAAAGTAAAATAACTCTCTGGTCTAAATTTCTCGATTTTTTCTTCTTGCTTTCTAACCATCGCAAGGGTTGGTGTCTGAACACGTCCTGCTGATAAACTGTCTTTGTACTTCACCGTTAATGCTCGTGTCACATTTAGGCCTACTAACCAGTCAGCTTCTGCACGAGCTATCGCTGAGTAATATAAATCATCATATGCTTTACTTGGTTGTAATTTTCTAAAGCCATCTTTAATCGCTTTATCTGTTTGCGAAGAAATCCATAAACGTTTCACAGGTTTCTTAAATTTCACGTATTCTAAAATCCATCTGGCAACAAGTTCACCCTCACGTCCTGCATCTGTCGCAATCACTGCTTCTGATACATCATTACGATTAGCTAAATGACTAATTGCTTTAAGTTGTTGTGTTGTTTTAGGTAATGGCTTAATTCCAGATTTCTTAGGAATCATCGGTAACGTGTTCATTTCCCAAGTCGCCCAATCTTTATTATAATCCTCTGGCATTTTTAAGCCTAGTAAATGACCTAATGCCCAAGTAACGATCACATCTTTCCCCTCAATATAATTCTTACTTTTTTGTGTTGCTCCCAATACTTTAGCTATATCGCGTGCAACACTTGGTTTTTCTGCTATTATTAATTGCTTCATTATTTTCTAAGTCTCCATCATCTAATTTTTGATAATCCTTTACTAACATTAACCCTTTGTATGCTTGAAGTTCCTCATCACAATCTTCACAGTAGATAAGATCACCATCATTCCAGAATGCCGCAAGTAATGGTGGTTTGATTTTATCTAACTCAAATTCTGATTGGTACTCTACTGCCAATTGGTCAAAACGTTTTTTAGCTGAACAAAAACATTCAAATTTTTCTTCTGTTTGGATGTCTTCTTGCCATTCATCAAAAAACCACCAAGGCTCATTTTCACTATAGGTCACTATTACTTGATACATAATAATACCTCCTTAAACATTAATTTATTATAACATAAGTTACAGGAGGTATTTTGAATTAGTTTTAAGTAATTAGATGAGAAGATAGCCTTATTTTTTTAAATTAAACCTTGTTTTTTTAAGGATTCCTTCGTGCCTTTTGGAAATTGTTTTTGGTTATAATAATTGACAAATCTAGTTTGCCACTCAGAAGAAGTGTAGCCAGCTTTTTGTGAAAAATCATTTAAAATTTTTCCATAACTCTCAACTTGAGTTGTGCCTTCGATTTCCATTGATTCTCCTGCATAAAAAATATTTACATCTGATAATCTTGGTTTTACAAATTTTTCTTTAGTTGGTTTTCCTAAAGCAAGTCCTACCAAAGGAAATGAGTATTTAGGATACTTATGAGTTGTTATAATTTCTTCTGAAAGTCTTCTTATACCACCTACAACACACGTTCCTAAACCTAAACTCTCAGCTGCAATTAAAGCATTCTCAAGTGCCAAAGCAGTATCTACCGTTCCAATTAATAAAGGCTCTATTTCTCCATCAAAATCAGCATCAATTCCATATAAGCTAAGATTAATATTAAACATTAAAAAAATATTAGACTGATTAATAATCTCAAAATTACTTCCTTGATTTGGATCTGTCTCAATTAACTTGGCTAATTTATTTTTTTCTTTTCCAGTAAAGATGGTGATGCTATAAGCTTGCCCATTCTGCCAAGAAGGTGCTTGTTTTGCAGCTGATAAAATATTGTCCAGTTCCTCTTTAGTTATTTGGTAATTAGGATCATATGCTCTAACCGTTCCATGGTTTTTTAATAAAGAAATCGTCTCATTCATTTTTAATTCCTCCTTAATCATTTGATTTATTATAAATCTACGGTAAAATATAAACAATACTGTTTAAAAAGATACCTGGTTAAGGAGATGGTTCCAATGAGAAAAACATATGAGCAAATGGTTAAATGTAATTGCGATACAGCTAACACTCTCGCTATTATTGGTGGAAAATGGAAAATACTTATTTTGTATCATTTACTACAAAGTGATAGAGGTTTTAATGAAATGACACGCTTATTAAGCGGCATTACACCACATACATTAAGTAAAGATTTAAAGGAACTGATTGAAGATGGGATGATCAAAAAAACAATTATTCAAAATATCCCCCCAAAAACAAGTTACAGTTTAACAGATAAAGGAAAAGAACTTGAAACACTTTTACTAGAAATGAAAAAATTTGGCCATAAATATCCGATTAATTTGAGGGATAACATTTAACTTGATTCAATTATAAAAAGTAGTTAACCATAAAAAAGTTAACTACTTTTTATTACTATTATTTAATTCTAGATACGCTACAATATGAACGCTAAACAAATGAAAAAGTAACTTTTTATAAAATTCTTTTGACAATTTGTATAGATAGTTCCTGCTATAATCGAGAAAAATATCGCGAATAAACCACCCGAAGTTCCTTGTAAAAATAAATGAACAACTCCCCAAGTAGCCGCTAAAAAAAAGCCTCCCATTGGAATTTTTGAATTAATTTTGAATTTATCATCAAAAAAATGTTGTGAAAAAGCAATGCACAATGTAATTAGTATCGCTTCACAGCTATAGTAAAAAAACCTTAAAAAATACAGAAAGATCCTTCCCTGTGAACCATTATTAAATTCTACAATAGGTTTAAATCCTTTAAATAAAAACGTTGTTACAATAATCACAAATATAGTTAAAGAGTATATTATTATTTTTTCTTCCTTACTGAGATTACCTTTAATTTTAAATACATCAAATTTAAATCGCTTCTTTGAGTAGAGTATTAAAAGAAATGAATAA
>CAUQFM010000090.1:0-9337 GCA_963517295.1 uncultured Vagococcus sp. | reverse complement strand
AAATAAGCCGAACACTTCTGTCACAACCTCTTTTTTATACGAATAATTTTTAATATCGGAACAATACTAAATAAAAATAATTTCTTCTATTATTTTTATTTTTGGGTCTAGAGACTGCATCACTGGGCAATGTTTACTAATTAATTTTAAGCTTCGTTCTGCTCTTCCATGATTCTTCTCTTCAATTGAAACAAAAAAAGTTATATTAACTTCTTTTAGTGGTTCGCTTTGAATGTCAGTATCTCTCTTATAATCAATATCAACTTTTGTAAAAGTATACTCAATTCGTGAACTTTCTAAAATGCTTTGATAGACATAAGCACCACACGCCCCAATTGCTGCTACTAAACTTTGAACTGGTGAATAACCCTCAGATCTAAGTATGACCCAATTACCAGTTTCAAAAGGTAACTCCATTCCTTTTTCACCTTGAATTAAACGAATTTTATCAACTGTCATCTCTTATTTCTCCTTTAAAACAAAATGGTCAGAACTAACTTCTACCCATTCCGTTTGATTACTTGTATCAATTACTTCTAATAAATCCATCGCCGAACCTTTTTGTTCTTCTCTTGCTTTTTTAGGATCAGCAACTGGAATAGCTTTCAACAAACGTTTCGTATATTCGTGTTGCGGTTCTTTAAATATTTTTTCACTAGGACCCATCTCAACTATTCTACCGAGATACATAACGGCTATCCTATCAGAAATATAGCGAACCATCGATAAATCATGAGAGATAAACAGATAAGTTAAGCCTAAATCTTTTTGTAACTCAATTAGTAAATTAATGACTTGTGCTTGAATAGAGACATCTAGAGCTGAGATAGGTTCATCACATAAAATAAACTCAGGGTTCACAACAACTGCTCGAGCAATCCCAATTCGTTGACGTTGTCCGCCACTAAATTCTTTAGGATACTTAGAGAACATGTCTTCAGTAAAACCAACTTTTTTTAGAATAGCTTTAGCTTTCTCCAGAGACTCAGACTTACTAAATTGTAATAGTAAAGGTTCCAAAACTAAATCTAAAGCGGTCATTCTTGGATTTAGAGATGAGTACGGATCTTGAAAAATTATTTGCATTTTTTTTAGAATATTTTTCTTTTCTTCTTTATTTGCATCAATTAAAGATTTGTTTTCAAAATATATTTGACCTTCATCAATTGTTTCAAGTTGTAGGATACTTCTTCCTAGTGTCGTTTTACCACTGCCAGACTCTCCTACTAAACCTAACGTTTCTCCTTGATTAATCGTTAAAGAGACATTATCAATCGCTTTAACAACTGTTTTAATTTGCCCAAAATTATTCTTAACTGGATAATATCGTTTAATATTCTCTACACGAATTAGCTCGTTTCCCATTACTCATCACCTCCATTGCTTAAAAACTTATGTGTATCAGATAAAACATGCATCTCAGCACGCTCTCTTTCTTCAGCCGTTTCATTATAATCAGTTAACGAATAGAGCGTCTGTTCTTTATCTCCATTGGGAATTGCTTTTAATAATTCTTTTGTATAAGGGTGAGCTGGTTCATAAAAAACCTCATCAATTGTGCCTTCTTCAACAATTTTACCATCATACATAACTCGTATACTTTGGCACATTCCCGCAACAATACCAAAATCATGCGTCACCAAAATCACTGATAACTCTTCTTCTTTTTGCAGTTGACGAATTAAATTTAAAATTTGTGCTTGAATAGTCACGTCTAAGGCCGTTGTTGGTTCGTCCGCAATTAGCAGTTTTGGTTTAGCTAATAATGCCATTGCAATCATCACACGTTGTCTCATACCACCAGATAGCTCATGAGGATATTGTTTCATTCTTTTTTCCGATAAAGATATCCCAACTTTTTCTAATTCTTTCATGGCCATTTCTTCAGCATTTTTTTTAGTTATTTTTTGTTTTCTTTGAATCACTTCAACTAGGTGATAACCAATCGTTCTTAGTGGATTTAAAGACGTCATTGGATCTTGAAAAATCATTGCTGCTGGGATTCGTTCTTTATTTCCTACTTGATCTACTCCGTCAAAATAAAATGTATTGTAAGTTGATTCTGCATTTTCAGGTAATATTTTCATTAAACTTTTCATTGTTATACTTTTACCACTACCAGATTCTCCCACTATCCCAACAATTTCTCCTTTGGGAATCGTTAGATCTATTTCTTTGATAATATGAATGGGTTCTTTATTTTTTTTATGAACCCCAACGGATAAATTTTTAATTTCTAATATATTTTTTATCATCATTATCCCTCCACACTTGTTAATTCACGTAAGAAATTACCTAAACTATTAAATGAATAGACCGTTAATATGATAAATAGTCCTGGTAAAACTGCCATGTAGGGTGCTTGTTGTAAGCTTGCTTGCGCATTTTGTAATAAGCTTCCCCATGATGCTACAGGAGGTTGAATGCCTATTCCTAAAAAACTTAAAGCTGATTCTGTCATAATCGCAGAAGATATACTTCCAGTTGCAGCAACGATCAATGTTGGCAATACAGCCGGGAATATATGTTTCATAATAATTTTCGAATCTTTTTCTCCAATAAATTGAGCATAAATAACATATTCTCTTTCTTTTACAGAGAGTGTTTCTGCTCGAATTAACCGTGAAATACTCATCCAAGAAAAACAACCAATCACAAAAATAATCGTTACTAAACCTGGTTTTAAAAGAACGCTTAAAACAATCACTAAAACCAACCACGGAATAGAAGATAAAATATCGACGATTCTCATTAATAAACTATCAATCCAACCACCAAAGTAGCCAGAAATTATACCAATAACTGTCCCAATAAGAGTTGACGCGATCATCGCTAAAATGCCGACAAGAAGCGAAATCCGACCACCGTAAACTACTCTAATAAAGTAATCACGGCCTACTTCGTCTGTCCCAAATATATGTTTCAAACTAGGAGCTGACGACATTTGGCTAACATCTGTGGCATTAGGATCAATGGGAAGCAGTGGTGCAAGCAACGCCAATAGTGATAATCCTACCACAAAAATAATCGGGAACCAGTAACTCTTATTCTCTTTTAAAATTTCTAACCATTTTTTTTCTTTCATGTTACTTATCCCCCTGACTGATACGAGGATCCACGATTGTATACAAAATATCTGATAATAAGTTTCCTAAAATTACTAAAGTAGCCGATAAAAGCATCACTGCCATAATAATTGGAAAATCTAAGGCTTTTGTAGCACTCATTAAGTAAGGACCAATTCCAGGCCACCCAAAGATACTTTCAGTAATGATGGCACCTGTTACAAGCATCGGTAAGGCCAAACCAATTTGTGTCACAATTGGTAATAAGACATTTTTACTAACATGTCTGAAGAAAATTTCTTTTTTACTCGCTCCAAATGATTGTTGAACCATCACGTAATCCTCTGATAATTGAAGCATTGTTGAAGATCTGACGTAACGTGTTAAATCTGGAAAGAACGCTACTGTCAATACAATATAAGGCATAATAAAATGTTGAAGAAAATCAATAAAGGAATCTTCATTTCCTACCGTATGCATACCGATTATTGGTAAGGCGTTTAATTTGTAGCCAAAGAAATAGATTAGTAACATCGCAAACCAAAATGTAGGCATAGAAATGCCAATAGAGCAGATTCCATCAATTAGTTTATCAATAAATTTACCTTTATTAGCTCCTGCTACAAGACCTAGAGTAATAGCGATAATAAGTGCTGTAATATAAGCTGGTAAAATCAATTTTATCGTGTTAGGAATTCGTACCATTAATTCTTGACCAATACTTTGTTGACTAACCAATGAATGACCAAAGTCACCTGTTAGTATTTGTTTTAACCACATAAAATACTGCACTAAAAAAGGTTGATCTAATCCATGTCGTTGTCGTAACATTTCGACTGTTTCTTTTGACATATTAGGCGTTGTGATTGAATCAATCGCATCATAAGGTGCCATATGAATCAATGAAAACACAATAAAAGAAACAATAAAAAGCAGTGGTATAACCTGTAAGACTCTTTTAAAAATATACTTAGCCATATTAATCCGTCCTTTTATTCATTTTATTTTTCTTTCTATATGACAGAAAAAACTTCGGGCAAATCAGTATTTGCTTACGAAGTTTTTCAGTTATTCTATCGATTATTTAATCGATAATTTAGAGAGATCTTCAAATGTATAAATTGGAATCAAACCTGCTTTTTCAACATTTTCAACTGATTTATTAACAGCTAATACTTTTTTACTATCGACAATTGGATAGAAAATAGCATCATCAGCAATTTGTTTTTGTAAATCAGCATAAATATCTTTACGTTTTGAATCATCTAATTCCACAACGCCTGCATTGAACAATTTGTCTGTAGCATCACTATTATAGTGGAAGTAATTAGAAGAACCTCCTGATTTGAATAATGAAGAATATAAATCAGGTTCATTCCCCATGATATAACCTCCCATAAACAAATCATATTTCTTAGTTTCTGGTTTTTGCATTTCAGCAAAGTATGCAGCACTGTCACCACCAGCTAGTTCTAAAGTAATACCAGCTGTTTTTAATTGTTGTTGTATTAAGGTTGCTTGAATTGTTTGAACTGGGTCATCTGAAGAAAAAGCTAAATTAACCTTTAAATCTTCCGCACCAGATTCTTTTAATAATTTTTTAGATTTTTCAATATCTGTATCGTATTTTTCAACTTTTTCAGTTGCGTATGGGTTATTTGGTGGCAGAATAGAATACACATTGTCATAATATTTAGCGTCTAAATACCCAGCTTTGTTTAACTCTTCTTTATTTAAAGCGTAAAAAATGGCTTGTCTAACTTTTACATCTTTTAATTTATCGGAGTTACTGTTAACACCCATATAACCAACACGGTTTTCACTATACTCATAGGTCGCCACATCAGATTTTTTAACGTCTTCAATATTATTAGGTAAGATATATGATGCGTCTACTTCCCCTTTTTGAAGAGCAACTTTTGTTGTATCTGCATTACTAATAATTCTTAAATTAACTTTAGGAATACTTGCTTTACCACCATAATATGATTCGTTGGCTTCAAATTGTAAGTACTCACCACGTTTATAATTAACTAATTTATAAGGCCCTGTTCCTACAGGTTTCGCTTTTAATTCATTGACTGAAAAATCTGGTTCATCTTTATAGACATGTTCAGGAATGATATATGTTTCTGTCGCAATGTTATTCATTGCTGCTGCACTAACAGATGGAAAATTAAATTTCACTGTCGTGTCATCTACTTTTTCAAATGCAATAGGTTTATCATCAATCCATAAACTATCTGCATTACCATTTTCTTTTTTAACTTTTTGTTCGTAGGTAAAAATAACATCATCAGCTGTTAACTTCTCACCGTCGGACCATTTGATATCGTCCTTCAGTTTAACTGTTACAGATTTACCATCTTCACTCGGTGTCACTTCTTTGGCTAATTCCATTTTCTGAGTGCCATCTCCTTCAATCCGTACAAGAGGTGAGAAAATCATGTTAACTGTTGTTAATCCCCATCTATCCCCTACGTTTGTTGGATTAAGTGACGTCGGGTCCCCACTAATTGCGTAGGTGAAAGTGTCCTTATCCTTTTTTTCTTTTGGTGCTTCTGTCTTATTAGAACCACACGCCGTTAGCGTCATTGCGACAACCGCGGTCATTCCGAAAAGCCATTTTTTTTCCATCAAATCTCTCCTTGTTGATGATTAATTGATTTAAAGGATCTTTTAATCACTTTTTAATATATAACATTTCTTAGTATAGCTAACCATGGAAAATACGTCAATTGTTTACACTTATAAAAAGATAGTAAATATACTATATGAGAACAAATCTTATTTATTTTATAAAATCTGTTTGTTTTTACGGTTGATTCTTTACATTTAGGCATTCTTTTAAATATAATATGGTATTATATATTAGTTGAAGTTTTAAATAGGAGGAAACATGCATGAGCGTACGCAGTAGTTTAGCAACTTTTGTCGGTAAATCAAGTCGTTGGTTTTTACAAACATTTTTTAAAGGTGGTAGTAGCCTTCCAGGAAAAATCGCCTTAAAAATTGATCCTAATGTTTTAGATCAACTAGCAAAAGATTATCACATTATCGTCATAACTGGGACAAATGGTAAGACACTAACAACAGCTCTTACAGTAAATATTTTGAAGCAAGAATTTGGAGAAGTCCTAACGAATACAACTGGAGCTAATATGCTTCAAGGAATCATTTCAACTTTTCTTTCTGGTAAAAAAAATAAAAACGGTCAAAATTTTGCCGTCCTTGAAATAGATGAAGCAAGTCTAAGTAAAGTAACTGAGTTTTTAACACCTGAACTTTTTGTTTTTACTAATATTTTTAGAGATCAAATGGATCGTTATGGTGAAATTTATACTACTTACAAGTTGATTGTTGACGGTGCTAGTAAAGCTCCTAATGCGACCATTTTAATGAATGGAGATCTACCGATATTTAATTCAGTTAAAACCCTTAATCCAGTAAAATATTATGGTTTCAATCATCAAAAAGATCAGGAACTTCATGCCCACTATAATACAGATGGTGTATTATGCCCGGATTGTCAGCGTATTTTAGAATATAAAATGATTACTTATAGTAATTTAGGTAAATATTATTGTCCAAACTGTAATTTTAAACGACCTGATCTCGACTATCAATTAACCGAGCTAATCAATACAACAAATACTTCGGCAGAATTTGTCATTGATCATGAAAAATATTCTATTGAAGTTGGTGGCCTTTATAATGTTTATAACGCTCTTTCAGCAACAGCTGTCGCTGAATACTATAATATTGCTCCCGAAAAAATTAGAACAGGCTTAGCATATGATGAAAAAGTCTTTGGTCGGCAAGAAGTGATTCAGATTGGTGATAAAAAATGCACACTAGTCTTAGTTAAAAATCCTGTTGGGCTTAATCAAGTCATTGATACAATGAAAATGGCTCCTTTTGATTTTTCACTTGTTGCCCTTTTAAACGCTAACTATGCTGATGGTATCGATATTAGCTGGATTTGGGATAGCCAATTAGAAGAATTACAAAGCATGTCCATTCCAAAAGTAATTACTGGTGGAGAACGTCGTGAAGATATGACGTTACGCTTAAAAGTTTCGGGAATCGACCCTGCTAATTTAACAGAAGTATCTAACATTAAAGAAGTCATTTCTGAAATTAAACAAGTACCAACTGAACATGTTTATATTCTAGCTACTTATACAGCAGTACTTCAAATGAGAAAAGAATTAATCCAGCAAGGCTACATTAAGGAGGCTAACTAAATTGGCAGCTTATAATTTAAGAGTTTGTCATCTTTATGGCAATTTATTAAACACGTATGGTGATAACGGAAATCTCTTGTTATTAGAGTATTATGCTAAAAAATTAGATATTGATTTTTCAGTTGAAATTGTTAGTATTTACGAAGATTTCAAAGCAGAAGATTTTGATTTGATTTTCTTTGGCGGCGGGCAAGACTATGAACAAGTTATTGTTTCTAAAGATATCCAGACTAAAAAACAAGAATTAACTAAATATATTGAAGATGACGGTGTATTTTTAGCGATATGCGGTGGCTTCCAACTACTAGGTGAATATTATATTGGTGCTCATGGTGAAAAAATAGAGGGTATTCACGCTCTACCTCATTATACAATCAGCCAAGATAATAACCGTTTTATTGGTGATATCGAAATTTATAACGAAACATTCGATGAAACTTATTATGGTTTTGAAAATCATAATGGAACCACATTTTTAGGAGACGGCGAAACTGCTCTAGGTATTGTTAAAAAAGGATTTGGGAATAATGGAAAAGATCAGACTGAGGGTGTTATCTATAAAAATGTCATTGGCTCTTATTTCCATGGTCCTCTCCTAGCTAAAAATAAAAATTTAGCTCTTCGAATTATTAATATGGCAACTGAGAAGAAATACAATCATTCTTTTTCATTATCAGAATTAAATGACTAACATATGTAAAGTTGTGACAGCGATATTCAGCTTTAAAATTACAGAAAAGAAAAATCACAAAACTTGCGTTTCGAATTTTTGTGATTTTTAGTTTGTTCGTAAAAATATAGAATCTTATTTTTTTTAGGTGTATACTTAATTCAGCGGTATAATTCTTATTTAAAAGACAGGAGGAATCTCTATGAAAATTGGGATACCAAAGGAACTGAAAAACAATGAAAACCGTGTGGCTTTAACACCTCCATTTGTCAAAACATTGACAGATAACAATCACGAAGTACTTATCGAAACCAATGCGGGTATTGGCTCTGGTTATACGGATGCTGAGTATCAAAAAAATGGAGCAACTATCGTCAAAGAAGCAAAAAAAGCTTGGGATGTAGAAATGGTTTTAAAAGTTAAGGAACCTTTAAAAGAGGAGTATATTTACTTTAAAGAGGACTTAATTTTATTTACTTACTTACATTTAGCACCAGCTAAAGAATTAACTGATGCGCTACTAGAAAGTAAAGTTACAGCAATTGCTTACGAATCAGTACAATTACCAGATGGAAGTTTACCACTATTAACTCCTATGTCTGAAATTGCAGGTCGTATGGCACCTCAAACTGGCGCTTTCTTTTTACAAAAAACACAGGGTGGCTCTGGAGTGTTACTTTCTTCAGTACCTGGTGTGCCTAAAGGAAATGTAGTAATTATTGGTGGTGGTGTAGCAGGAACAAACGCTGCTAAAATCGCTATTGGTTTAGGAGCAAACGTTCGTATTTTAGATGTGAATCAAAAACGTTTGGCTCAATTAGAGGATATTTTTGGTAACAACATTGAAACTGTCATGTCAAACTCTCACAATATCCATCAATCTCTTAAAAATGCTGACTTGGTTATCGGTGCTGTTCTAATTCCTGGTCGTAAAGCGCCAACTCTTGTTACTGAAGAGATGGTCAAGGATATGAAAGAAGGTTCTGTTATTATTGATATTGCGATTGATCAAGGTGGTATTTTTGCTACGACAGATCGTATTACTAATCATGATGATCCAGTTTATAAAAAACATGGCGTTTTACATTATGCTGTAGCAAATATGCCGGGAGCCGTTGCAAGAACTGCCACACTTGCTTTAACAAATAACACCTTACCTTACATCACACAATTAGCTAATAAAGGTTTTGTTCAAGCAGTAAATGATAGTAACGTTTTAGCTGCTGGTGTTAACACTTGTAAAGGTCACTTAACATTTAAACAAGTTGCTTTAGATCAAGAACGTAGCTTTACACCATTAGTTGATTTAATTTAAATAAAGAGACTATTCATATAACAAATAAGAGACTGACAAA
>CAUQFM010000089.1:0-9386 GCA_963517295.1 uncultured Vagococcus sp. | reverse complement strand
TTAGGCTAAGTTATTAAAATAAAAAATTATTTCCTTTTAGTAACCACCAGAGTAGTAATTGATATGTTTTTTCTTCATTTTGGGCCATTATTTTCCTTTTGATTTGCTAATCGATTAACTTAAATCTAGTATACTTCTTTTTAACGGAGGATAAATAAATATTCTCTATTTTTTAATCATAATATTATTTTTGGATAAATAGAGTGACGTTAATATTTGTTTTGTGAATAAAAGTCTATTATTTTAATATAAAACATCCTTTTAAAAAATAAAAGGTTTTTTTATTTAATTAATCTGATAGTAGTCTTAAATTGCTTTAATTTCATTATGTCTATCTTTAATAAAAATAAATTAAACTGAATTAGCACAAAGTACTTAAATTAAAAAAATTTAATGATAAAATAGAAACAGTGACTGTAGAAAATAAGGAGGTAAAAAAATGAATTACCAAGATATACTAGATTTCTGGTTTAAAGAAGCGACACCAGCACAACATTTTAAAAAAGATGATAACTTTGACGCGTTAATCAAGAAACGATTTCTAGAGTTACACACTAAAGTAGCAGAAGGTGAGTATGCAGATTGGCGTAAAACGATTCATGGTCGTTTGGCTGAGATCATTGTTTTAGATCAGTTTTCTAGGAATTTATTTAGAGGAGAAAAAGAATCTTTTGCTTTTGATGGCATGGCGCTTGTTTTAGCGCAAGAAGCAATTCAAACAGGTGAGTTAGAGCAGTTAACGATTAGTGAAAGAGGATTTTTATACATGCCTTTCATGCATTCGGAATCTGTCAAATTTCATGAAGAGGCACTGCATTTGTTTTCAGAGGAAGGTTTAGAAAATCAACTTGATTTTGAAGAACGTCATTTTGATATTATTAAACGTTTTTCAAGATATCCTCACAGAAATGAGATATTAAAAAGAGTATCTACACCAGAAGAAAGTGCTTTTCTTAAAGAACCAGGATCATCGTTTTAATCAGTAGTTAAAAAGGATTTAGTTAGGAGTTTATGATGAAGTATATTAGAGAGAATTTTGTTAAGACATGGGGTTTTATTGGAGAGGCTAAATCTTATTTTAGAGATGTTTTATTGATGCACGGATTTTTGATGTTTTTCTTAAACCCATTTTTAGTAAGCATGACTCGATTTATTTTAAGACAAGGAAATGTAGCGTATCTTTCTTATGATAATATCGGCATGATTTTAAAAGAACATCCTTTTGTTTTTCTAGGATTGATAGGTATGATGTTAATCTTAGTGGTTGCCGTATTCTTTGAATTCACTTTTTTACTTTTGAGCATTTATTTTATTCAGATAAGACAGCCTATTTCACTGAAACAGTTAATTAAGGGAACATTTTTACAATTAAAGAAAATACGAGTAGGAACGCTATTATTTTTCTTGTTTTATTTTTTCTTAATCCTACCAATTAGTGGGATTAAATTTAATTCGGAATTATTGACTAAGTTTAAAATACCTGTATTTCTGTTAGATTTTATTTTTGAAAATCGAATCATCTTTGTAGCACTATTTATTTTAGTCTATATCTTTTTAATTTATTTGGCTATTCGCTATATTTTTGCGTTACCCGAAATGATTTTAAAAGATCGTAAATTCAAAGATTCAGTTAAGTTTAGTTGGAATGAAACAAAAGGGAATTTTATAAAAATTTTAAGTAAGTTTTTAGTTGTTATGGGAACTTTTGTTGGTATCACAGGTGTATCATATGCTGTGATTATTTTTATCCAACACTTAGTTGAAGAGTACTTACCTCAGTACGCACTAGGGACAGCGATTGTCTTAATGACAACACTGCAAATAGTTTGGTTATTAAATTTAGTGCTTTCAACCGTGGGAATCTTCTTTGTAACGATTGATTATATGAACCAAGCTAATTTTTTACCATCACGTCCTTCTTGGTTTGAAGAAGAGGAAAAAAGAGAGACAACTAAATGGATAAAAGGATTAAAATATGCGGGGACAACTGTTTTAATTATTGGTGTTGCGATTGTTGTGGGAACCTTTAATGAGGATTTTTTAAGCAATCCATCAACCACCAGACCAATTACTGTTTCCCATCGTGGCGTAGATAATGCTAATGGGGTTCAAAATTCAATTACTGCTCTAAAGAAAACCAGCCAGGATACACATCCAGATTATATTGAGATGGATATTCAAGAAACAAAAGATCAGCAATTTGTCGTCTATCATGACTTTAACTTGAAAAGTTTAACTGGGGTTAAGAAGAAACCATATGAAATGAACTTGAAAGAATTAACAGAAATCACGGTTCATGAAAATGGTATGGAAGAGAAAATAGCTTCTTTTGATGATTATTTAGCAGCAGCGAACCGTGAAAAACAAAAATTAATGATTGAAATTAAACCCACAAAAAATGATAGTCCAGAAATGATTGATAATTTCTTAGCCAAGTATAAAGAGGATATTTTAGAGAATGGTCATATTATTCAATCATTATCTTTTGATATTGTAGAAGAAATTAAGAAAAAAGAACCGAAGATTGTCGTGGGTTATATTATGCCTTTTAGTATCGCAGGTCCTCCTGAAGGGGAAATGGATTTCTTTACATTAGAATACACGACCCTTAATTCTAATTTTATTAAAACAGCCAATGGAGAAGGCAAAGACGTGTACGCATGGACGCCTAATGATGAAGAAACCATGACTAGAATGATGTTTTATGGGATTGATGGCATCATAACAGATCAGATGGATACACTGAACAGTACCTTAGTAGATGAGTCAAAAATTACTTATTCTGATAAATTACTCTACTTTGTGATTGGAATTGGGTAAAAATGGAGGATAAAATGAAAGCTGTTATATTCGATATAGATGACACACTTTATGATCAGATTGTTCCATTTAAGAATGCCCTAAGAGAAAGTCTACCACAAGTAAGTAAAGAACTAGAAAACAAATTATATGCTGTTTATATTAAATTTCGATATTATAGTGATAAGGTTTTTCATCTGACAGAAGAGGGTTCACTTTCTTTAGATGATATGCGTGTGTATCGAATTAAAGAAGCCTTAAAGGATTTTGATAGGGTGATCACAACAAAAGAAGCAGAATATTTTCAAAAAACCTATCGAGTTAACCAAGGAAAACTTGTGATTAAAGAAGAGATGATTGATCTCATTACCGAATTACAAGCATCTCATATCACGTTAGGAATTTTAACAAATGGCCCCACTGATCACCAAAAAGCGAAGATAAAACAATTAGGTTTGACTCATATAATCCCTAAAGAGAATATCTTTATTTCTGGTGAATTAGGCCTAGCTAAACCTAATAGAGAGGTTTTTCAACATATTGAAACTTGCTTAGAAAAAACAAATGATCAATTAATTTACATAGGGGATTCTTATGAAAATGATGTGGTAGGTGCTAAATCATCTGATTGGACGTGTATTTGGTTAAATAAATATGGAAAAGATATTAGAGAAGAAGCAATTCAACCAGATATTGAATTAGGAGATGACACACAAATCCGTCAAGTAATTATGGAAATCATCAAGTAAAAAACGCCAACAGATGAAGGATGTATCTCCTTAACATCTGTTGGCGTTTTTATTTAATTACTTAGTCCATTCAGCTACCTTGTCAGGATTAGCGTCAATCCATTCTTTAGCAGCTTCTTCTGGAGAAGTACCATTATTAACTTTTAACATGACTTCTTCAATATCTTTGGTTTCCCAATTGAATTTTTCTAAGATTTTATACGCTTCTGGTTGATCATCTTTTAACCCTTTACGAGCGATTGTATTAATTGACTCAGTGTCACCCATAGATTTTTTAGGATCTTCAAGGTATTTTAAGTCATATTTAGAAAACATCCAGTGTGGTGACCAGCCTGTAATAACGATCGGTTGTTTATTTTTAATTGCTTGGTCTAAAGTAACAACCATCGCACCAGATGATGATGTTTCTAATTTCCAATCACTTAGATTAGAGTACTCAGACATGGTTTTTTCAGCAGCAGCAACCACACCAGCACCAGGTTCGATTCCGGTAATAACTTTACCAGCTTCATCTTTCAAGTCGTCAATACTATCCACATCCATGTAGCTAGGAACAACGATACCAACTTTCGCCCCTTCAAGATTAGTACCTAAAAGATCAATTGAATCTTTGTATTGTTTAAATTGAGCGTCGTGGGTACTTGGTAACCAAGCAGATACCATAGCATCTGATTCTCCTTTAGCAACTGATTCCCACATAATTGCATTATCAAGAGGTGTCATATTCACTTTGAAACCTTGTTGTTTTAAAACTTCACCTAATACATGAGTAGAAGCGACTTCTGAATCCCACTCAACATAAGTTAAATTAATTGTTTGGTTTTTATCATTTTTATTAGCAAAAATCGAACTAACAAGAGCACCACCAATTAATAAAACGACAGCACCGGAAGTAATAAATACTTTTCTTTTTCTAGCACCTTTTGAACTAACTTTTTTTTCAGCTAGTTGCTTGGGTTTATTTAAGTGTTGAGTAAAACGATCAATGATGATTGCTAAGATAACTAAGGCTACCCCATTTACAAAACCATTCCCAACTTGGGCACGTTGTAGAGCGGATAATACGCCACGGCCAAGACCGGGAGCGCCAATCATTGATGCAATAACAACCATTGATAGTGAAAGCATCGTTGTTTGGTTAATCCCAGCCAAGATAGTATTTTTAGCTAAAGGCAGCTCTAATTTAAATAATTTTTGTTTACCTGTACCACCAAAAGAATCACTGGCTTCAACGAGTTCTTTGGGAACTTGACGAATACCTAAGTTAGTAAAACGGACAGTAGGAGGTAAGGCAAAGATTACAGAGGCAAATACCCCAGGAACCATACCTATTCCGAAGAATGCAACAGCTGGGATAAGATAAACAAATCCAGGCATTGTTTGCATGAAATCAAGAATCGGTGTAATAATTTTTTGAGCCGTTTCGTTCTTAGCCATTAAAATACCTAGAGGAACTCCGATAATAATCGAAATGACACTAGAAATTAAAACGAGGGTTAATGTATTCATTAAATCTGTCCACAATCCTTGATTTAAGATAAATGCTAAACCAAAGAATGTAAAAGAAGTTAAGCCCCATTTTTTGTTAGAAACAAAGAACGCTGCGACTGTTAGTAGTAAAATAAATACCATTGGCGGGATGATTAACAAGCCGTTTGTTATCCCATCCATGATCGTTTGTCCTAAGATCTGAATAAAGGAGAAGAGGCCTGAGAAAGTATCTGTCATCCAAGCGGTGATAGATTCTACCCAATCTGCCACAGGAATTTTTGAAAATAATAATAGATTATTCATGTAATTCTCCTTCCTCTGTATGATCGCTTGTTCCAGTCAGTGCTTCAATGACACGACCACGAATAATAACGCCAAGTAAACGATCATTTTCTACAACTGCAAGAGGCATCGGTGAATCATAAATAATATTAAAAATATCACTAACAAGCATATCCTTTGGAACAGTGGTTACTTCTTCAGTCATGACTTCTTCTAAAGACAACCCTCTTTTTCTGGCACGATGGGCATTGTCAGCTGTAATATAGCCTTTTAGTTGACGTTTTTTATTAACGGCGAGTAACATACTAACTTCTTCATTACGCATTCTTTGAAGTGCCACGTTAGGTCCGTCGATTTCAATATTAGTTGTTAACGCAGGAACCATGATATTGTTGGCAGTTAAGACTTTTGAACGATCCACATCTTCTACAAATTCACGAACATAGTCGTTAGCTGGATTAGTTAAAATTTCTTCACCCGTTCCAATTTGCATAATTTGACCATCTTTCATAAGAGCAATTCTGTCCCCAATACGAAGAGCTTCGTTTAAATCATGGGTAATGAAGATAATTGTCTTTTGAACATTTGCTTGTAAATCAATTAATTCGTCTTGCATTTCTCTTCTAATTAAAGGATCTAGGGCTGAGAAAGCTTCATCCATTAGTAGAATTTCAGGGTCATTTGCTAAAGCACGTGCTAACCCAACACGTTGTTGCATCCCACCTGAAAGTTGATTTGGATACTGATCTTTAAAGGAAATTAAACCTGAGTTTTCTAAGGCTTTTTCTGCTCGTTTAGTTCTTTCTTCTTTAGGAACACCACGAACCTCTAAACCAAATTCAGTATTTTCTAAGATAGTTCTGTGAGGGAAAAGACCAAAATTTTGGAAAACCATACTCATTTTATGTCTTCTGACTTCACGTAACTCATCTTTATCCATCTTGGCAATGTCTTTACCATCGATATAGATATCCCCAGATGTTGGTTCGATTAAGCGATTAATTAATCGGATAAGTGTTGATTTACCACTACCAGATAGCCCCATAATAACGAATATTTCACCTTCGTTAATATCAAAGTTAGTATCGTAAACACCAACTGTAGCACCTGTTTTTTCAAGGATTTCAGTTTTAGGTCGTTGCTCTTGAATCATTTTTAGAGCCACTTGACTTTTCTTACCAAAAACTTTAGTTAAATTTTTGACTTGAACTTTTACCATATTATTAATTAGCTCCTTTTTCTGTATTTTCTTATTATTTTCAGAAAACAATAAGTGACCACATGATAATAACATCGTGTGGTCACTTTGTCAAAGGTTTGAACAATAAGGTGATATAAAAAGCGCGTTGCTCCGAGCAACTGGAGGTACTAAGAATTAACCGTTTCACAGGTTGATACTTAGTAGAGAAGTTGCCGAAGGAGTAGCTTTTAATACCCCGATAAAATAAGGTGATATAAAAAGCGTTTTGCTCCGAGCAACTGGAGGTACTAAAAGAGACTAACCTTTTTGGGTCAGTCTCTTTTGTATTTATACGAATAATTTTTAATAGTCAGGAGATAAAAAGTCTGCGCTCACGGTAACTTCATCAAAAACGATCAATCAAAAAAATTGAGTGTTCGTTTTTGCCTCCAGTTGCTCAGAGAAAAACGACTTTTGACCCAACATCTTATTAGTACTCTATGAATTTGGGTAAAAGAAGTTGATCATTCTTTGTGTAGCAAACTCATCACCTACAAAATACAAAGTATCATCTGGGTTTAAAACAGCATAAGGACCAGGAGATAAAATCAACTCTTCTTTATGTAATATAGCAATAACAGTTGCTCCAGTTTCTTGCCATAAATTTAATTCAGAAATTGATATTTCTAAATGGGCGGCTTCTTTAGTTAGAACAAGCTCAGAAGGCAGTAAAGGATTAATATGATTAATCTTAACGGTTTGAGAAACAAGTTGATTTACGAGGGTTGTTACATGATTCAATTCTTCTTTTTGTTGTTTTAGACTACTTACTAATTCATTTTTTATCTCTTCAATGGATTGAACATCTTTAAATTGTTCTAAAAAAGAAACGGCTCGTTGTTTAGAAGCAACAATTACACCACTACCATGTTTAACTTCTAAAATTTTTAAATCAACTAAAATATTAACTGCTTTTCTAGCTGTTTCAGGAGAAACGCTAAAGGTCGAAGCAAGAGTTGAACGGGCATACAATTTGTCCCCAACAGCGTAACGATTGTCGACAATTCTTTCAGCTATTTCAATGGCAACTTGTTGGTATCGTGGTGATCGGGTTTCTTTCTTTTTTGTCATGATTAGGGACCTCCTTAATAAATCAACTATATCGTACTAAAAAATGCAAAAAAAAGCAAAGGAGACTAAAAAATGTCTGTCTCCTTTACTTTTGATTCATCGATATTTTTTAAGCTAAGTATTTGAATACTTCTTTTTCATCATATAAATGGAGCATCTTACCAAATATTTGTCGAGTTAGTAGAGCAGTTACAATAGGAATAACAAACCAGACAATCAAAGCTAAGATAAGACTGATACTTGCATCACCCATATCGATAGAAGTAAGAGGCCCAACTAAACCAACTAAACCAAAACCAGCAGATTTTGGTGTTCCTGATACTTGGAACAAAGCAACAGGAATGGAAGAAATAATGGCTGTTAAGACAGCAGGTAACAGAATAATCGGATGTCTAAATAAATTAGGCATCATCATTTTCATAGCACCACAAGCAATCGCAATGGTAATACCAGATTTGTTTGTTTTCCATGAATGAACCACAAGAACAATCGTTGTTGCCGCAACACCCATTGCCGCAGCGCCCGCTGAAACGCCGTTCAATTGAATAGCCATACCAATAGCAACAGTTGAGATTGGTGAAATAATTAAGATAGCAAAGAAACTTGCGATTAAGGCACTCATCAGAATCGGTTGTAAATTAGTAAAGGAATTAATCATACTACCAATCGCAGCAGTAATACCAGAAACATAAGGCAGAATTAGTAAACCGATGATACCACTACCAGCACCAATTAAAATAGGGGCTAAAACAATTTTGACAGAACCAAGTTTTTCACCAATTAGCATGGTAATTAAAATAGCGATACTTGCTGTGATCATCGTATTAATCAAATCACCAGTTCCTTTTGAAAGGTATGCTTCAGCAGTGCTATTAAAAGCTGTCACACCAGATCCAACATAACTAGCACCTGCAACAATCGCCATGTCTAACGGGTTAAATTTAAATTGTAGAGCAATTAAAGCACCGATTAAAAGCGGTGTTGCGACTTGAAAAATAACCACTGCTTGAGTAATAAATAAGGCGACTGGATTATCACCAAATAGATTTAATATAGCAGCTAAAACCGCATTGGGAATTAAACCAACAATAATCCCGGTTGCTGTTCCTGATAATACTCTATTAAAGAATTCTTTTGCATTTACTTTTTCATACACTGTCCATCACTCCAAGTTATAGTTTTAAAATATTTTTAACAAATAAAAGTTTGTGTTTTTTTTAACAAAATAAGTATATAGATAAAAGCTCGAAAAAAGATTAAAATAACATGAAAATATCAAACTGATTAAAAATAAAAAAGTAGAAATAGGTTTATAGTAGGAATCTAAAGGTTTAATTTTTATTAATAATCTAGGTTTAAAAATAGTTGGATTTTAATGAAAACGGTGTTATAAAAAGAAAATAGTAAGTAAAAAAAGATTTCTCTCATTGTATTCTAATTATAAAAACTATGCAACAATTTCTATAAAAAAATGCAGTAAATTGGTATATATTAATAACAAGTGGTATAATCTTGTAATAATGTAATGTTACGACTAAAGCTAAGGAGTATAGAAAATGAGAAATAAATTTTTAACAATTTTTATTATAGCAACTTTCACTAGTGGTTTAGTAGCGCCAGTTATAGGTTACGCAGCTACTTCCATGGGTGATGAAATTAATGTAGAGAGTATTCAAAAAGAAGAAACAAGTGAATCAGAAGAAACAAGCGAAACATCGTCAACAGAAGAAGTTTCGACAACAGAAACAACAGAA
>CAUQFM010000088.1:0-9901 GCA_963517295.1 uncultured Vagococcus sp. | reverse complement strand
TCAATACTCTAGCTACATCCAGTACATCGACAACAAACAGCTCAACAACAAAAATTACACAAGAAACAACAGAATTCGAAAATTCAAGTTCAGAAACCAGCAGCACTACTAGTATTAATAAAAGTACAAATAGTAGTACAAACGAGGATATACTTAAAAAATCTTTAGAACAAACAACTTTATCTCCTAAAAAATACGGGGTTTTATCTAGAGAAAGTATCTCTTATTTCGAATCGAGTGAGGATATCGAAAGTAATCAAAACGCAAAAGATTCTCAAACACTCAGTAATCAAATACTTGAATTAAATCAAAAAATAGAGACATCGACAAAGGGTATTTATTATCAGTTTGAGGCTTCGAACGGTACGATAGGTTTTATTAGTCAAACAGATATTCAAAGAACTGAAACAAATAACTATGGGACAATTTCAAGTTCTACTTCAGCAACAATTGTTTTTAAAGATACTAAACTGAATGAAACAATTAATTCAGCACTAGTACAACAAAAAACTTTCAAAATACAAGAAGAAATCACACTTAAAGACACAACGTTTGTATCAATCTTTAATTCTCAAAATGAATTTATTGGTTTTATCAATAAATCAGAGGTCTCTCTTTCCGAGCATCCTCAAGGTAGTTATCAATCCGTTGAAAAATATATAAACATCACTAATAATAATCAAGATATTTACCAAAATTTTAATTTTGAAAAAAAAAATAATACATCAAATTTTTTAAATAAAACACTTTTAGCTAAAGGTATCTACTACCATTCTAATGGAGAAAATTACCTCTCAGTATTTGATAAAGATCAAAAATGGGTCGGTTATATTAACCAAAAAGATACGATTAAATCTGATGGACGACAAGGTAGTTACTTTGAGTACGGCAAATATATCTCTTTAACAAAAAAAAATTATGATTTGTGGAATAATTTTAGCTGGACTCCTAAATCTAAATCTGATCAATATATGAAACAAACTTTAATCGCTAAAGGTGTTTATAACCATTTTAACGGAGAACGATACCTTTCAGTTTATACTAATGATGATCACTGGATTGGTTATATTAACGAAAAAGCAACTACTTTAGCTGATGGCCAACAAGGTATTTATCATTCATTTAATAAATATATTACAATTAAAAGTAAAAATTATGATTTGTGGAATAATTTTTCATGGAGTCAACGCGGTCACAGTTCTGCTTACTATGGTAATACTTACAAAGCAAGAGGTATTTATTATCACTTTAATGGGAATAAATATTTAAGTGTTTATGATAATAAGGGTAAATGGATGGGCTACCTTAACGAAACAGGAACAAATGTGACAAATTCTCCTGAGGGTACTTATCAAAAACTTAATAAATATGTATCAATAACAACCAGTAACTATGATCTTTGGCAAAATTTTAATTGGAAAAAGAAAAGCTCTACAGGTAACTACCGTAATCAAACAACGTATGCAAAAGGCGTGTATAACCATTACAACGGTAGCACATACTACTCACTTTTCAATAACAAAAATCAATGGTTAGGCTACGTGAATAAAAATGGTGTCTCGCTCGCAGAAGGATCTCAAGGTATCTATCACTCTCTTTGGGAAGATGTCACTTTTTCAGATAGCAATTATCCTGTATGGCGTGATTTTAATTGGAGTAAACAAAACAAAACTGACACTGTAAAAGGTAAAACTTTAACGGCTCGTGGGATTTATTATCACTACAATGGCTCAAGTTATTACACAATTTACAATAAAAACAAATGGATTGGCTATATCAATACTGATGCTGCCAAAAATTATGATATGAACAAACTAATTCCTAACACAGAAAGCTTACTAGCGGTTCACCAGATAGTTTGTCAGAAAACATTAGATGTATCTTCCAAACCAAGTAGCATTATAGATAAAGTTTTAAGTATGCCTAGCATTAGTCGAAGTCAGATTAAATTTAAAGATAATCATTTTGTTGTGTCCTTAAAAAACCGCGGACTCGGTATGGAAGAAGTTAAGTTAACACCTAGAGAAATAGCACCTGCTGTGAATTATCATCTTTTACCTGAAAAGCAGATAACAGGAGCTATCCCTAAACTTAATAAGAATAAAAAATATGTTGCATTAACTTTTGATGATGGGCCAAACCCAAGAACAACACCACAACTATTAAACATTTTAAAGTCTAAAAATGTTAAAGCTAGCTTTTTTATGGTTGGTAATAGTGTTAATGCTCATCCAAACGTTGCCAAAAGAGTTAGCAATGAAGGACACCAAATTGGTAGTCATAGTTATTCTCATCCTCAATTAACAAGTTTATCTAGTTATCAAGTTCAAAGCCAGATGCGTCAAACAGATAAAGCTATTTATTATGCTACAGGTAAGTTACCTAAAACGTTCAGACCACCTTACGGAGCTATCAATTATAATGTTTCAAATCTAGTTGCTAAACCTGCTATCATGTGGAGTATTGATACTCGTGATTGGGAATCTAGAAATCCGTATATGATTAATAGCGTAGTAAATAATAATATTCATAATGGAGCTATCATTCTTTTACATGATATCCATCAACCTTCTGTTAATTCAGTCTCTGATATGATTGATAATTTAAAAAGAAAAGGTTATAACTTTGTAACAATTGATGAATTGTACGAAATGCAAGAACGCCCATTACATGGCTATTTTAGCCAAACAAGCAGTTTAAAATATTAATATATTATGGGTAATTGTCATTTTTATTTAAACAAATATAAGACCTCACAAACACTTATCGTTTGTGAGGTCTTATATTATAAAAGAAACATTTTTAATTCAATCCGACAAACAGGTTTACATAATATTTTTATAAGAAACAAATAACTACAAAAAAACTGTAGACCCCATGGTTAGTCTACAGTTTTTACATTTTCACAAAAAATGTTTTATGCTTCTTTTGTCATAACGTTTTTTCCATCATAATGACCACAAGAAGGACATACATGATGACTTTTTCTCATTTCGCCACAGTTTGAACATGCTGTTAAACCTGGGGCTGACAATTTGTAATGAGTACGACGTCTTGCTTTTTTAGCTTTTGACGTTTTTCTAGCTGGTACTGCCATAGTTGTTACACCTCCCTAAACAATAAAAACGTGTTATAAAAACACATATATTCCAATCTTACTCCTTATCATCTGTTACAAGTAACTCAGATAGTTTTGCAAGACGAGGATCAATCTTAATCTCTGAATCCATACTTTCCGCAAATGCGACGTCTTCTTCAGATAAAACTTGCCAAAAATCTCCTTTTGGAAGTTCCAGTGTGCTTTGTTCTTCCTCAGTAGTTAAAACTTTCAATGGTAAGTTTAGCAATATATAATCCTCTACTGCCTCAGTTAAATCAATCAAATCTTTTTCTAAAGGTATGATTAATTCTTTTTCCTCATCACTTACAGTTTTTAACGCTTCAATCTGAGCATCTGTCATATATTCCTCATCAATTACTAATGACAATGGAACTTTCACAGGTTCTAATGAACGAGATGAAGGTAAAGTAATCACAGTCTCTACAGTAAAATGAGCAAGATACCCTAATGTATTTACTTGAATAAATCCTTCAACTAAAACAGCTTCCAGATCTAAGATGAACGGTTCTCTTGTTTGTAAAGATTCTTTTAGATTTAACGCTTCTTTAAAATCCACTTGACTATTTTTAAATTTGTTTAATTCAGCCAATGCCCACTTCATTCAATCACCCCTTAAGCAACAAAAATAATTATACTAGTCTGTAATCCCTTTGTCAATCAGTTTCACCTTGTTTTCAGCAAACTTTTCTTACTCGAACATCCGTCTGTTTTTACCAATCATATTGATTTCTTTTGTTAGATATCTCACACGTTCCATAATTCTTTTTGCTTTCAGTGGCTCTTCTTCTCCACGTTGTGTTACTCGCAAATGTTCCTCTTCTAATTGCTTCATGTTAAAATTAGAGGTAAAGAAAGTCGGAAGTTGTTCTTGCATTCGATATTGTAAAATAACGCCTAAAATATCGTCTCTTATCCAGCTACTCATTGAGTCAGCACCGATATCATCAATCATTAACACTTGAGCCTTTTTAACCATATCTAGTTTCTCTCCCACAGTATCCTTTTGAATAGACTGTTTCATTTCTACTGCAAACGTTGGGAAATGAACTAAGGTAGTTTGAAAACCTCTCTCAGCTAAGGTATTCGCAATAGCTCCTAACAAATAGGTCTTACCAACCCCAAAAGTACCTTGAAAATACAAGCCTTGATGAAACGATTTAGGCGAGTCTTCAAATTCATTAATAAATTTGACAGCTTCTTGAAACGCTTCTTTGCGTTCTGAAGTTAATTCAAAACGATCCAACCTCGCTTCACGAATATCTTTAGGCATATCCATCGCTTTTACTCTATTTCTGATCACTGACTGTTTTTTTTGTTTAATCAAACTTTCTGTTGGGACATAAGTGACATCAATAAAATGGAAATTCATGAATAAACGTGGTTCATATCCTGGTGCAATCATTGTAGCATCTTTTAATTCGAATTTTTTCTTTTCTTGGACAAATTCATATAATTTAGCATAACTTTTCACAATATCGTCATCTGTTAATTTTTCACGATTATCTTGAATAAATTGTTGAACATCTAAATCATTCATAACTTCTTCCATCAAACGATCTAATTTACCTGTTAAGTTTTTCGCTTTTAATGTTCTATCAATTCCTTTTCCAATATTTTCCATTAGTTGTCACCTTCTTTTGGCTTTTTATTTAATTGTTTCAACTGTTCTTGGAAAAAAGCGGTTTCTTCATCAGAAAGCGGTGTTTCTTTTTTTATTGCCTCTTCTTTTGCCCAATCTGGTAAAGTCTCTTTTCTTTGACTTTGATTGCCATAGGTTTTCTTTTTCTGTTTTGGTTTTTCTCTTTCCTTCTGAAGATTTTTCACTTGTTTCAATGCATCCTCAGGTGAAAAAATTTTCTTCTGTGCCCAATCATTGGCAATGGACATTACTAAACTTTGGTTAATTGAAGGTTTTCCCTGAACTACTAAAGTATAGTGAATAATTACATTAATCACTGCATTAGGTAAGCCTGACTGCGCTCTTAAATTTTCAATTGTTTGGCTCTCACTGAAACTAACGAAACCACCCTTTTGTTTTTTTATAGCTTTTAAAAAAACAAGAGGTGGGATTGTTTCACATGAGTTAATCACTGCTATTTCTTGATCAGTAAAACCAGTTAAGCGTAACGTATTTTTTCTAAGCTGTTCCTTTTCAGTTTCTGTCAAAGAACGGTTAACAGTCTCCTCTTGATTACTTTGAACAACTTCTTGTTTTTTTCTACTATGATATCCTTTATAGACAGACTGCTTAAATTCTTTTTCAACTACTCGATTGCTAACATAATCCACCGATTGTTTGATATAATCAAACATCTCAAGTTCATTAATACCGTATAGTTGATGAAACAAATCAATTGTTCGTTTTAATTCAACCTCTACTTGATTTTGATCAATATGTAAACTTTCAATCAAACTGTTAAAAAAAAGCCAATCAAAAGACTTAGTAATAATATTTAACTCTTTGACTTCAATTTTAGGGGTTACAATTTCTTTGATATTAGCCAATTCTTCTTCTTTATTCTTTAATCTCGAAGAAACAGAACTAAACATATCTGTAAAAGATTTAGTCACTTCAACATAATCGTCCATATCCTCTGTAGAATAATCAAAGAAACGACCTAACTCTTCTGCCTTTTGATAGCCTACTTTTTCAATCAAAAGAAGTGAAAGGATGTCATCATGTAAAAAGACACTTGGTTCCAGTGGTGGTTGAACAATATAAATAAAATGACTCTCATTGTCTAATTTTTTGACAAAAGTTTTTAATAAACCAAGGGCTTCTAATTTTTCTCTAGCTAAATAAAAATTAGGAATTCCGATATCTAATTGATTCAATAAGACACTATGTTGCTGATTTTTTTGATTTACTCCTATTTTTTCCTCTACCAGTAACGCATTAATTAATGCCCAACCATCCATACCGATAATTGGTTGATATAACATACTTAATACAACATAATCCGTTTCAGAAACATATTGCGCTTTCTTTACAGAAAATTTATCTTTTGGCTTTAGTTTTGACCACGCTTCGCTCACTGGTATCGCTCACTCTCTTTTATTTGTTTTCCTTATCAATCACTTCTTGTAGTTCTTCAAGGAAAACACTCATATCCTTAAATTGACGATAGACACTAGCGAATCTAATATAAGCAATTTCATCTAAGTTAACTAAGTCTTCCATGACAAATTCACCAATCTTAGTTGTTGATACTTCATTTTCACCCAAACTACGCACACGATTTTCAACGTTAATCACAATTTTTTCCATTGCATCCATTGAAACTGGGCGTTTTTCAGCTGATCTAACTAATCCTCTTAGTACTTTTTCACGATTAAATTCTTCACGCGCACCATTTTTTTTCACAACCAAGATAGGAGCTACTTCTACTCTTTCAAAAGTTGTAAATCTGAATCCACAATCTTCACATTCTCTTCTTCTTCTAATCGCTCTTCCATCGTCAGCAGGTCGACTATCAACTACTCTGGATCCGTTATAATGACATTTTGGACATTGCATCTGCTTCACCTCATCTATTTTATCAGTATTTACTGAAAATCTCTTTTATTAATAGTGCTATTATAACATGAGATAACTAGAAAGGTATAGTCTGATTACCTTTAATTAGTAAACAAAAAAAGAAGCTTATCGCTTCTTTTATCTTGTTTGTTCAAATATTGTGAGCCATCTGTCTACTTGTAATCGAGTATTTTCGATTGAGCCTTCATTATCAATAATGACATCTGAAAGCAAGGCTTTATCAATTAACGGCATTTGGCTATTAATCCGATCCATCGCCTGTTCATTACTTAAACTATTTCTAATCATTAATCTATTAATCTGTGTTTTTTGTGAAACAAAAACAGTCATAACTTCGTCACACTTATATTGATAATCTACTTCATATAATAATGGAATGTCCATAATGATTAATGGATAGTCTTCTTGCTTAAGATCTGATAATAATTGATCCACACGTCTTTCAATCTCACCATGTAGAATATTATTTAATTCAACTCTTTCTTCTTCATTATTAAAGATGATTACGCCTAATTTTTTTCGATCAAGCTCTCCTGTTGCTGTTAAAATACTTGAACCAAAATGAGAAATGATTTTTGCTAAACCTGGTGTTCTAGGTTCAACAACTTCTTTAGCAATTAAATCAGCGTCAACTACCGGAATATTTTTTTCTAAAAAATAGTGACTAACAGTACTTTTACCAGAAGCTATTCCTCCGGTTAATCCTAATACAAATGACATATTAACTTCCTTTCCTCTTATGATACACTTGGCAAATCGGACAATAATGAGTTCCCCGTTGAGCAACTTTTTTCTTTAAAATCTCTGAGCCACATCTCGGGCAACTTTCTCCATTTTGACCATAAACTAGTAAAGATACTTGAAAAGATCCCGCATCTCCAAGAGCATTTTTATAAGATCGAATCGTTGTGCCTCCCGCTTCTACAGCTTCTCCTAAGACAGCAATAATCTCTCGATGCAAACGTTTAACCTCCGCTTGATTCAAGGTATTAGCTTCTTGTTCGGGATGGATTTCCGCTCTAAATAATGCTTCATCCACATAAATATTACCTAACCCTGTTACTAAAATCTGATCCAGTAACAATGGTTTAATGCTTTTCTTTTTCTTTTTTAATTCCTTCATAAATGTAGTTAAATCGAAATCTGAAATAACTGGTTCAGGACCTAATTTTTTTAACCCTTTATACTCATTAGCTGTATCTTTAGAAACTAAAACAAAACGACCGAATTTACGAACATCCAAGTACCTTAATTCTGTCTTATCATTAAATTTAAAGATCACATGACTATGTTTCAATAAAGCATCTTCACTCGAATGATACTCAAATTTACCTTCCATACGCAAATGGCTAATCATATCAAAATGAGTTAATTTAAAAATAAGATATTTACCTCGACGTTCGACATTTTCAATCGTTTCTCCGATTAAATTAATTTTAAATTCATCGACAAATGGAGATTCAATAATCCGAGGCCAGTAAACAGCAACATTATCGATAGTTTTTCCTTTAACAAGATTCTCTAATCCTTTTCGGACCGTTTCAACTTCTGGTAATTCTGGCATAAAAAAACTCCTTATATAAAATAATCGGTGAGTCATAAGCGGAAATCAATCTATCTATATACTATGGATAGATAAACTTCCACTCTGACACTTCCTTTTATTTATTCATTTTATTTAGCTTCATACCAAGTGTTTCCGACGCTACTATCTGCTTTTAAGGGAACTGTTAAATCTACTGCATGAGCCATTGTTTCTTCCACAATTTGTTGTAATCGAGGAATTTCTGACTTAGGAGCCTCAAAAACAAGCTCATCGTGTACTTGTAGTAACATAGCTGCTTCCATTTTTTCTTCTTTTAGTTTTGCATCAATTTGGATCATCGCAATCTTAAGAATATCAGCAGCACTTCCTTGAATAGGCGTATTAATAGCTGTTCGTTCTGCAAAACTTCGAATATTAAAGTTGCGAGCATTAATATCAGGTAAGTAGCGGCGACGATGATACAACGTTTCTACATAACCCTTATCTTTTGCCTCACGAACCACAGATTCCATATAGTCTTTCACACCTGGATATTTCTCAAAATAAGTATCAATAAAATCTTGCGCTTCTTTTCTTGATATATCTAAATTCTGAGATAAGCCATAATCACTTATACCATAAACAATCCCAAAGTTCACGGCTTTCGCTTGGCGACGAAGATTACTATCCACATCTTCTTCTTTTTCAACCCCAAAAACACGCATCGCAGTACTAGAATGGATATCTTGTCCTTCAAGGAATGCAACCTTCAAATGCTCATCATCTGAAATATGTGCCAACACTCTTAACTCAATTTGAGAATAATCTGAAGAAAATAGTTGCCAATCTTTATCACGAGGAATAAAGGCTTGTCTAATTTTACGTCCTTCTTCTAAACGAATAGGAATATTTTGAAGGTTAGGGTCGACAGAACTTAAACGACCTGTTTGAGTTAACGTTTGAACATAACGTGTATGAATCTTATTGTCAGAAAAAATAACTTTTAAGAGACCTTCTACATAAGTTGATTGGATTTTAGCAATCTGACGGTACGCTAATATATCTTCAATAATAGGAGATTCTCCTTTTAGTTTTTCCAATACATCAACAGCTGTAGAGTAACCTGTTTTAGTTTTTTTAATGACAGGAAGCCCCATTTTCTCAAATAAAATCACGCCTAGTTGTTTAGGTGAATTTAAATTGAATTCTTCACCTGCTTCTGCATAAACTTTTTTCTCAATTTCTAACAATCTTTCAGCAAACTCACCTCTCATCTCTTGAAGACGACTTGCATTAACTGTAATTCCTTTAATTTCCATTTCACCTAAAATTTTCGCTAAAGGAAGTTCAATATCAAAAAATAAACCCATTTGATTTTTATCTTCTAACTCAGTCATGATAGGTTCATAAAGGGTTTCAATAGCCATTAATTTTCTAGCTAAGTGTTCATGTGTTTTTGATTCATCTTCTGGAAGACCTCGTTTAGCCCCTTTACCATAAATCACTTCATCCCGATCCACATCATAATAATTAGATTTCTGGGCAATCTCAGCTAAATCTTCGCTATTGTTTGCTGAATCAATTAAATACGAAGCCAGCAGAAGATCAAATTTAATTCCTGTTACTTTGATACCATAACGATTTAAAGAAACGGTCGTACGTTTAGCATCGAACACTTTTTTACTCAAACTGTCATCTTCTAACCAATTAACAAATA
>CAUQFM010000087.1:0-10185 GCA_963517295.1 uncultured Vagococcus sp. | reverse complement strand
TAAAATAAAATATATTTTATACGGTTATTGAAATAATAGTCTTTTTGAGGTAGTCTTAATAGGTATCTATTAGACTGGAGACAACTATAAATGAAAATTAGAATCATAGGGTATGCTGGCAGTGGCAAAACCTCTCTAACAATAAATCTACAAGAAAAATACCTAATACAAGGTATTTCTTTAGACGACTATTTAAAAATAAAAGATAAAAATCAACGCTCAAATTTACTTAATTCTAGATTAACACCATTAGACTCATGGATTGTGGAAGGTGTTCAAGTAAGTCCCTGGACTAAACAAACATTTGATGAATCTGAACTAATTGTTATTTTAGATTATCCCATTTACATTACCCAATTTAGGGTTTTTAAAAGAACTATTTCTCAAATTTTTGATAACTCTAGATCATTTACACAAAAGAAAAAAGTTATCAAACGTATGTTTAAACTTTTTAAATGGAACCATCGTTTCAAAAAAAGATTACCAAATATCAAAACAAACCTTTACAATCAAACATCCAGAGTTATGATTTTAGAATCACCTAAAGACGAAAAAAGATTACATCAATACATTAAAAATCAAATTCGAATAAAAAAACATTTAGAAACTAGAAAAAAAAGTGTACGAACAACACAATAAAAAGCGAACTTAGTATAATTAATTATCTAAGTCCGCTTTTTAATTTAATTAAAATTCCATCAATCTTAAAATATCATAACCCTCAATTTTTTTACGACCCTCTAGTTCGTTTAATTCAATTAAAAAGGCACAACCAACTACAATACCGCCCAATTGTTCTACTAATTCAATCGTTGCTGCAATCGTTCCACCCGTTGCAAGTAAATCATCACAGATGATCACTTTTTGACCAGGCTTAATCGCATCTTTATGAATGGTTAAAATGTCTGTACCATATTCTAAGCCGTATTCTACTTCAATTGTTTCACGAGGTAATTTTCCTTTTTTTCGAGCAGGAGCAAAGCCGATTCCTAACTCATACGCAACAGGACAACCAATAATAAATCCACGAGCCTCAGGACCTACTACCATTTCTGCTCCACGTTCTTTTGCATAGGAAACAATTTGTCTTGTTGCTTCTTGATAAGCTGCGCCATTTTCCATTAAAGGTGAGATATCTCTAAAGATAACACCCTCTTTTGGATAATCTGGTATGCTAGCAATATAATCTTTTAAATTCATTTAAATTCCTCCTGTTGCAAAATCCACTGTTTAATTTCTTTAATATCACTATACAAGAACAATTTTTCCATCTCAATTTTTTTCTGATAATCTTGATAGATTTTACTTTCATGTAAGGGTTTATTCACCGGATTTTGGACTTTAGTCATCAGACCATCATCTATTGTAACAAATCCTAGATCAAAAAACACGTTAATCATAAAAATTAATAGATTTTTATCTATTTTTAAATAAGCTGAAATCTCTTTTACCTTATGCCTTATATCAATAGACTCTTGCGATGCTATTAATTTAAATAAGCGTCCAAATTGATCCCTCGTTGGAAGTCCGATTAAGTAATGTTCTTGAACCACATTAACTTCAAAATAAACTCTTGGAACTTTCAATTGACTGAAGACCAATTTAGCTTTTTCTAACTCGTAAGGACAATCCACAACAACCAATTCGTCGTAACTATTAATTGTTTGAATGAAATTTCCATCTATGGTGTCAACCAGATACATATGCTCATTTTTTTCACTTATTTTTGTATATACATTTTCTTCAAAAACCAAATAAGCAACATTATCTGTTTGAGGCTTAATCTCTAATTTTTTCTTACCACGTGCATCAAAAATTTGCCAGTCTGCTATTGCATAGTCTGAAAGCAGCACTTGGGGCTTTCTAAAGCCGTTCCACTCATTAATTGATAATTGCCCTACTACTTCTATTTCATCAGCAAATTCAAATTCATGGAGTTCTAAGCCACGATTAAAAGCCATACAATCAACATCTACTTCTTTTTCACTTAATTGACATTTTAAATGGGCATTATCTGCTCCAATTTGTTTTATATTTTTTAATTTATTTGATTTAATTAAAAAATAAGGTGATGGATTATCTGTTCCAAAAGGAGCTAAAAGTTTTAATCTTTCGATGAATTCTATATTAATTGCTTCTAAATCAAGAACACTGTCAATTAGTAACTCTTCCTTAACAGAAGATGATACCCCTAATTCTATCATTTTTTGATTTACTTTAGCTTTTATGACCTCTAGATTACTCTGATGAAAAGTTAAACCAGCAGCCATGTGGTGACCTCCAAAACTCTCTAAATCAGATTTAACTGAATTAAGAACTTTAAATAAATCAACTCCTTGAATGCTTCGACCAGAACCTTTTAAAAGCCCAGATTCTTCATCTAAATTCAAAACAATTGTCGGTTTATGCAACTCCTTAACAATACGGCTAGCAACAATACCTAATACTCCTTGATGCCAATTTTTATTAATTAAAAATAAAATAGAATCATTCGTATTACTTTTTGCCATATCGAGAGCCTCAGCAGTTATCTCCTTAACAATCGTTTGTCTTTCAGTGTTTTTTTGTTGAATAAATGTTGCGATATTAGCTGCCTCTACCTCATCGAATGTAGACAATAACTCTACACCAGGCGAAGCGTCTCCTAACCTACCAATAGCATTTAATCTAGGAGCAATAGTAAAGCCTACCGTTTCTTCAGTGACGTTCATTAAATCAACCTTAGAAACATCAGCCAAAGCATTCAACCCAATTCGCTCACTCTGTTTCATTATTTCTAAACCAATTTTTACTAAAGCTCTATTTTCATCTGTTAATGAAACTAAATCTGCAATTGTGCCGATAGCTACTAAATCTAAACTTTCAATAGGAATCTCACCTAAAAGTGCTGTAGCTACTTTAAAAGCAACACCAACTCCTGCTAAATCACCAAAGGGATAATTTCCTTTAGGATGTCTTGGATGAATAACAGCATAAGCCTTAGGCAGCTCATCGGGAAGTTCATGATGATCCGTTATGATAACATCAATTTTTTTGGAATTAGCAAAATCAATCGCCTCATGACCACTAACACCATTATCAACAGTCACAATTAATTGAACGCCTTCTTCTTCAATCATTCTTTTATAGACCGAAATATTTGGACCATAACCATCAGTGAATCGGTTAGGTAAGTAATAACAAACATTTCCACCAATTAACTCAATCGCTTCTTTCATTACTGTTGTACTAGTTATTCCATCAGCATCATAGTCGCCATAAACGAGAATTTTTTCTCCGTTTTCAACGGCTTGTTGAATTCTTTCTACACTTTTTTCCATGTCATGAAGTAAAAAAGGATCATGAAAATTAGCAACAGTCGGGTTTAGATAGGTGTTTATTTTTTCAGGATCAGTAATCCCTCGATTCCAAAGAAGTGGTGCTAACTCAGCATTAATTTTTAACTTATCTAATTCTGAAATAAGAGAACTAGATTCTTCTGACTCTTCATTTATATTCCATTTATATAGTGATTCTTTCAAGTTAACACTCCTGATTTCAGACTTTTTACAATAAAAAAAAGACCCTTGTCTCTCCACTCATTTTAGCATAAATTGTAATAAAGAGGAAACAGATAGTCATTTCTATCTTGCCACAAAACCAATGATTTGTTAAACTTCCTAATAGAAATAAAAATTTAGGAGGCAACTATGAAAAAGAAGTGGGTCTGGTTACTTTTCTTTCTATTAATCGTAGAAGTAGCTTTAGCAAGTTTCATCTTTTTTAATCCATTTAAAGCAAAAGAAGTTGTAAAAAATACAGCAACTTCATCAGCGATAAAAACATCCTCAAATCCTGAAACAACATCATCCACAAAAGAAAAATTGAAATGGATTGAAAGTGATACTGAAATAACTTTTCCAATTCTAATGTATCACAGTCTTACAGAATCTGAAGGTAATTCTTTAAAGATTCCACCAGCAGAATTCAAAGAGCACATGAAGTGGTTGAAGGACAATGGTTACTACACCTTAACACCAGAAGAAGCTTACATTGTTTTAACAGAAAATAAAAAGCCGGCAGAAAAAATTGTTTGGATAACCTTAGACGATGGGTATTTAAATAATTACACCGACGGATTTCCAATTTTAAAAGAATTGGAAACGAAAGCAACTATTAACTATATAACTTCAAAACTCGGTTCATCCAATTATTTTGATCTAAACCAAATGAAAGAAATGAGTCAAAGTAAACTTATCAATATCGAGAGCCACACTGTTTCTCATCTTGATTTAAATACCCTGGAGGATGACCGTATCACTACAGAGTTAAAAGATTCGAAATCATGGATTGATAAAGAGTTAGATCAAAATACTTCATTATTGTGTTACCCTGCAGGTCGTTATGACGAACGTGTTAAAAAAATCGCTGAAGATGTTGGTTATAAAATGGCTGTTACAACCGAACCTGGTTACGCTAAAAAATCAGATGGTCTGTTTGGACTAAAAAGAGTCCGAATTTCACCTGGCTACACTGGTGAAGCTTTCGGCCAATTTATAACTTCATACGAATAAAAAAATGTTAATCACAATTTTTTGTGATTAACATTTTTTATTTAAAATTTTGAAAAAAGTCTAATTAACTTCAAATTCCATTTAACACTTTCTGCGTAAAAAAAGTTGCCACCATCTTTATATAACTTACCTCCGTTATGAATCAACGCAAATGGATGTTTATAAAAATAAGTTTCTTTTGTTTTATTTCCTAATAAAGGAGCTAAAATATCTCTAGAATACTGTTCTGATATTTCTAAATTATTCTTATGCCCATGTTGAGCCACATAATCAATGTATTTCGAACCAAAATTATACGCCTGAACTGCTGTCCATATATCACAATCTTGTCTATCAGCTTCTTTCACTACTTCAGCTAAATGTTCCACTCCTGATTCTATACTCTCTTCACTCGTAAATATCTGATTTCTGGTTCCGTATTTACTTTCACTACTCTGCATTAAATCTACATGATTTCCTTTACTTTCAGTATAGATAATCGCTAAGATCACATCACTATATTCTTCAATCCCATATTGTTTGGCTGCAGTTGTTACTTTCTCTTCCCAAACCATAACGTTTTTAACTTGTTTCCTTAATATAAAGACTGTCACAATAGAGAGGACTAATAGCCCGAGTAATAAAGTAAATATAATTTTTTTAAAAAAACTTCTTTTCTTTACTTTCAACTATTTATTGCTCCCTTTACTATTTTTTACCTATGCATCATTTTGTCATAATTCTTTTGTCTAATCAAGCTTAAAAAGAAAACTTAAGCCATAATTAAGGTATAAAAAAAAGCTGACTTAAATGTCAACTTTTCATAGTGTAAAATAAATTAATTTTACTTTTTATTCAAAATCTACTTTTTTTTGCCACTCTTTAGATAAAAATTCCTCAGAGTTAATTTTATACGTTGGTTTAGAAGTATCTTTTAAGAATCTTTGCAAATCTTGATCCATTTGCATCCAACCACGCCAGCCTAAATGAATCGTATCTTCCATAAAATATGGTTCAGATCTTTTATCAGTATAATCATAAACATGATTAAATCCTTGTGATTTCAACTGGTAATTGATTTTTTTACTAAATGTATCTAGCATTTCTGTTGATAGCCCTGTATAATCTGACCATTTTTTATTGACTGGTGGAACCACAAACATCGCGTCAATATTATTTTCAGCTAGTTTATTTAAAACAAGTTGAAAATCCGAAAATTCTGGTGATATCGTATAATCAAACTTAGTTTGCGAATTTTCTAATTTCCCCTTCATAGGGTGAATCCTATTCGTGTAAAAAGAATTAGCAATTTCAAATGAGTTATTACTAGTTCCTTTTTTACCTGCCTTAAATGCCATTTCATCTAATTCATTATACACATACTTACTCGGTAATTTTTTTGTTTTATCTTCAATTTTTTGACTTTTTGAAGTAATACCAATCCGACTAAATAAACTATCTTCTTTTGAAAGGACTTCATAGTTATATGCTGCTCGCTTATAATTCATATCAGATAAGTCTTCACCAGATTTAACTTTTTTCATCATTAACTTCATCTGAGTATCAGTTCTAACGCTTGAATACTTCAACATACGACTTGCTAAATATTGGTCATTTTGATCTACATGATCCAAATTCATTAACCATTGATTAACTTGTAATGGTGAATAAAAGAGTGAAAACATTGGATCTCCGACTCCCTCTTTCACAAACCATTGAGGCGATATAACAAACACAACTTTTTTATTTTTTAATTCTTTTTCCATCGAATTCAACATAAAAAAGTGAGTTAACGACTGTGTCCCTGGAGCACCTAATAAATAAGGCTCATACGGTCGATCATATTTTTGAGCTAATACAGAAGGATGGAATGCATTTACTCTACTTAATTCAGATGAACCAAAGAAAGGTAAATATTTTCCACTCCCCATTGCTTCATTCTTCAAATCATTTCCTTTTAAAACATTTACTGCCATCGATGATGCCGAGTTATGTACTGCTTTTGGCGAAGGTTTAGAAAACCAATGGATTGGGGAAAAGATAATCGCGCCAACAATAATTAGCGCTACAAAAAATGGCCCAATCGCAGTAAATAATTTTTTCTTAGAAATCATGCTTGTAAAGCTGTAATTTGGTTAATGATTTGTTGTGGAGTTCCCCATTCGCTTCTTTCATAATCTGATACTGGTACAGTAATTCCTAATTGTCCATCTACTTCTACAAGCATTTGAACTGTAGCCATAGAATCTAATAACCCATCCTCATATAAATCTAAGTCTAATGTTCCTCTTACATCTTGACCTGTTAAATCTTCTAAAATTGCTAATACTGTTTCTTTAATATCCATTATTGTCATCTCCTATTATTATATATTAAATAATTGCTTAGCTAGTGTATCTAAGAATCCTGAGAAAATCAAGAAACTAAAACAAACTGCATTAAATGTTAAAAATATTGCAAATGCATTAGTCCATTTATTACTTGGTAATTGTTCTTTATGTTTTTTCTTAAATCTAAGCCAAGCATCACACACACAAATTAGCAAAGCATGATACAAACCATACACAATATAATACCAAGTTAAACCATGCCATACTCCCATTAGTAAGAATAAAGCCAAATAACCTACGTTTGAAGCGACGATTCTACTTTTAAATACTTTTTTCTTTAGTAAGGTAAACATTAATCTCATGTAAACATAATCTCTAAACCAGAAAGATAATGACATATGCCATCTGTTCCAAAATTCTTTGATATTCGGACTTAAAAATGGTTTGTTAAAGTTGATTGGTGTTTCATAACCAAGTAAATAACTTGTCCCAACTGCAAATAAACTGTATCCTGCAAAATCAAAAAATAGATAGAGACTGTAAACATACATGTAACCAATTGTCCCAAGAAAAACGCCTTCTCGAGTTAACGCAAACGATTGAACTAAAGGTAGTAAGTGACTACCTAAAGCATAGCCTATTAAAAATTTATATAAAAAGCCTAAAAAGATAAAATGAATACCTTTACCTAGCAGCTCGGTATATTTTTCTTTCGAAGGTGGTTCATTTAAATCCTTTAAAAATCTTCGATAACGATCAATCGGTCCTGAAGAAATTGTTGGAAAGAAGAGTAAAAATTGTATATAGTGCTTAATATTATATTCTTTAATGATACCGTCTCTAATTTCCATAATAACTTGAACTGATTTAAAGGTTAGATAAGAATACCCTAAAAAGTAGAATAATAAAAATGATTTACTATCTGTCAGTGGTCCTACCTTTAAGATGATCATTGGTACAATACTTAAAAATACTGCTAGATAAAACCAAAAAGTAGCGTTAGCCTTCTGGCGATATCTGAAATAAACTCCCGTTAAGAGACATTGCCAGACTACATAACCAATTAAGGCATACCCTTGTTTAAGGTTAGGTCCAGCAAAACTAATCCATAAGAAAAATATGGTTAATAATGTTTGGTACCAGTGTAGTCTTTTTCCTCGCAATGAATAAATAATCGACGGTATGAATAAGACGGCTAATAAAACAAAATAAAATGGTTTCTCGTATGGGGTTAAATACGTGACGAATTGAGCTAATTTATCTATCATTTATTTACCTCATTAATCAACATTTTACGATCAACCTTACCATTAGTCGTCAACGGTAATTTATCAACATATATAAAACGCTGCGGAATCATATAGTCCATCAAACTAGACTCTAATTCTTTTTTAATCAATTTAGTTACTTCTTTTTCTTCAACAGCACTTGTAGAATTAAGTACTACATATGCAATCAGTTGTTGAACTTTATGATTTTTATTATACTTAGGAACGACACAAGCATTTCTAATTCTCGCGTTTTCCATTAAGTGATGATCTATATCACCTAATTCAATACGATAACCATGCCATTTAATTTGAAAATCGAGTCTTCCTTTATAAAACAAGAAACCTTTTTTAATTAAACCAGCATCACCAGTTCTATAAGCAGATTTTCCATTATGTAAGAAAAATGCCTCTTCTGTTTTTTCAATGTTATTAAAATAACCAGTAGAAACGCCTGGTCCTTCAATAATTATTTCACCAATTTCTCCATCTGGTAATGCTTTACCTTCATCATTTAAAATAATTAATCTAGTATCTGATTTCACTTTTCCTAAAGGCAATCGTTCATTTTCATCTAGAATTTCTTGTGTAATTTGAACACTTGTAATCGCTACAGTTGCTTCAGTTGGACCGTACGTATTAAAAATCACTGCATTCGGAAAGCGTTCCAATAATTTTTGAGCTACACCGTGTGGTAACTCTTCTCCACAGAATTGAAAGTTTTCTAATGTAGGTAATTTTTCACCTACAAAGTCAGGATTTAATAAACATATTTCAACTAAAGAAGGTGTCGAAACCCAAACATTTAATTTCATTTTTGGAATACTGCTAAATAAAATTGGAAAACTTTCAACCATACTCTTTTCCATTGGAACAAGTGTACCACCAGTTAAAAGTGCTGGGTATAAATCCATAACAGATAAATCAAAAGAAAATGGTGCTTGGCATAAGAATCGTTGTCCCGTATTTAAGTTAAAGTCAGTTAACATCCATTGACAGAAACTTTCTAAATTATCATAAGTAATTTGAACTCCTTTTGGCTTTCCAGTTGTACCTGAAGTAAATATCGTATAATACACATCAGATCCAGTTACCACATGATTTAAAGAACATTTATAATTTTTACTTGTTTCTTCTTCAAATTTTTTCAAATTAATAACTTTACCATCAAATTCTAATGGCCACTCACTTAAAGAAATAATACAAGTCGCTTGTGACTCATCAAGAATCATTTGCACACGCTCAACAGGTGTATGTGCATCCACAGGAATATATCCATGTCCTGCTTTCGTACATGCAAGAAAACTAATAACCATTTGACTATCTTGTCCACCATAAACTAAAATATTATCTTTATTTGGATGGTTTTCTTCTAAATAAAATGCAAGGGAATCAGATTTTTTCTCTAAGTCTGCATATGTAGGACTATTTTCTTCTTCATCAAAAAAAATGGTTTCTGGTCTCTCATTAGACCATTTTTTTATCCTATCTAAAATTATATTCTTCATGTATTAACTACTCCTTTTAGAATTGATTGTAAATAAAGGATCCACCACCTACAGAACTATAATGATATAGATAAATCAAACCTAATAATATAGTTGCATAAAGAACAGTTTTCCCTAAAAATGATAGCCAATATTTTGATTCTTCTCTTTTAATTACTCTTTTCATTTCCATTTCATTCATCCTCTCGTCTTAATCATAAACAAATTATATCGTAGATTTTTTTTTTTGTATCAAGCATATGTTGTAATTTTTTCTACGACTTAAGACTTAGAATCTGTCATAACAGAAACATTTGTAATCTTTTTGTAACATAGCGTATTAGCAACACACAAGATATAATTCTACACTATTGTATTAAGTTTTGAAAGTTATTATTAAAGTTATTAATCTATATTTTTTGTTTAATACTATTAATTAATAACTCAATTCAGATAAAACGCCTCTTACCTTGTGACAAAAATCAAAAAAAAAGACTTGATTTCAAGTCTTTTACTGGGCTAGCTGGATTCGAACCAACGATGACGGAGTCAAAGTCCGTTGCCTTAC
>CAUQFM010000086.1:0-10275 GCA_963517295.1 uncultured Vagococcus sp. | reverse complement strand
GCTTGACTTTTTTTTAGATTACGTTTAGGATATGAAACAAGATTTACTTTTTTAACCGAGTAGATAATAAGAATTGAGCCTAAGAAAATCGATGGTTGCTGAAAATCGATCCAACTTATTATCGAATTACATTGAAAAAGACATATAAATAAACAAGTCAGAGATAAAAATAAATTATTATTTTTAAATTAAGGTGGTACCGCGATATCAAAGTCGCCCTTATAGCATAAGCTATTTGGGTGACTTTTTTTATATTTAGGAGGAAAATTTATGAAACAAAGTTGTGGAGGAATCGTTCGTTATTGTCGATCTGGTTTTTGAAAAAAATAAAAAACTAGAGGAGAAAAAATAATGAATAAAAAAATTGGATTATTAGAAGCGAGTATTGTATTAAGCTTAATTATATTAAGTATTTCAGTAGGGGTGATTGGATTAAAATTGTCACCGAACATTACGATTTTATTTGCAATTAGTGTCAGTATTTTCTACGTATTACTAAAAAGAATGCCTATGGAAATTATTAATAACGGGATTGTTTCAGGATTGAAACCAGGTATCATCCCAATTTTTATTTTTTTATTGGTGGGAGCTTTAATAGCGGTTTGGATTCAAGCGGGAATTATCCCAACATTGATGGTTGTTGGATTTAAAATTATTAGTGTAAAGTGGTTTGTGCCTTCTGTGTTCTTAGTTTGTGCGATTGTCGGTAGTGCTGTGGGAAGTGCCTTTACAGTTATGTCAACGATTGGAATTGCCTTCTTCGGAATTGGTGCAACCATTGGATTAAATCCAGCTCTAGTTGTGGGAGCAATTGTTTCAGGTTCAGTATTCGGAGATAAGATGTCACCTTTATCTGAATCAACGAACTTAGCATCAGCGATTGTTGGAGCGGATCTTTTTAAACATATCAAACATTTAATGTGGTCAACCATTCCAGCTTTTGTTATCTCGTTGATATTATTTTCTATATTAGGTATGAGTAATACAAATGCTGATCTAAGTGAGATTGACACTGTAGTTAATGTATTGGAATCAAACTTTTCAATTTCATTTTGGTCAGTAATCCCAATTATTTTGATGTTAGTGTGTGCGTGGAAAAAAATTCCAGCAATTATTACAATCTTACTTAATGTCATCGTTGGAATTGTGATGATTTTCATCCAAAATCCTTCAACAGCTATTTCAAGTATTGCTACTGTTGTGGAAAAAGGCTTTGTTTCTAAAACTGGTAATCAGGAAATTGATTTACTACTTTCAAGAGGTGGTATTGATAGCATGATGCCAACAGTGGCATTGATTATTTTAACTCTTTCATTAGGCGGTATTTTAATGGAAATTGGGTTAGTCACGACTGTAATAGAATCTTTAGTGAAAAAGCTAAATTCAACATGGCAATTAATTGTAGTAACCTTGCTTTCAAGTATTGGTGTGAACATCTTTATTGGGGAACAATTCTTGTCAGTGATTTTACCAGGGAATGCGTTTAAGGAGGCTTACAACGAACGGAATATTGACCCAGTTGTTTTAAGTAGAACCCTAGAAGATGGTGGAACGGTAATCAATTACTTAATACCTTGGGGAATTGCGGGTAGTTTTGTGGCTAGTACGTTTGGTGTTCCAACATTAACTTACTTACCCTTTGTATTTTTCAGCTTATTGTCACCAGTTTTTACAGTTTTAAGTGCCGTAACAGGTATTGGCGTGTTGTACAAAGAAGAGAAATAAAAAGATATTGATAAAAGTCGCATTGAGTTCTTAGTGTTAATTAAGAACTCAATGCGACTTTTTTATGTTTAAGCATGAGAACATGACTAGTTCTTTTCACTGAGAATGCCATCATTCATAGTAAGAATACGATCACAATGATCTAAAATTCTTAAATCGTGAGTGACAACGATAATAGTTGTCTTAGTTTTTTCTGTGATTTCTTTAAAAATAGCCATTATCTCAAATGCTTTTTTTGTATCTAAACTAGCAGTCGGCTCATCTGCAAGAATGATTTTAGGCTCTTTAATGAGTGCTAAGCCAACTGCCGCACGTTGACGTTCCCCACCTGATATTTCTTCAGAATATTTATGTTTTAATTGTTTAATTCCTAAATTATCAAGTGTTTCATCTATTTTTTTAAAATTTATCTTCTCTTTATTAAATCGGTACTGTAACTCAAACTGTTCTTGAATAGTTAAATAAGGAACAAGGTTTGAAGCTTGTAGTATAAATCCAATCTCATCAAATCGCAACTGAGTAAGCTCTTTGTTAGTTAACTGAGAAATATTTTTTTCATTAATAATTAGATCACCGTTAGTGGGTTTTTGTAAAGCTCCGATAATAGTAAGTAACGTAGACTTCCCAGAACCGCTTGGTCCAATGAGAGCGATAAATTCACCCTCGTTAATAGTTAAAGTGGTGGATTTTAAAATAGTAACTAGTTGATCACCAATTTTAAAATCTTTTGAAATATTTTTTAGTTCGATCATTTTCATACAAATACCTCCTATAACGCATCAAGTGGGTCGATTTTTAGTGCATTTATGGCAGAGAAAAAACTGCCAACAAGAGAACAAATAACAAAAATAAGGCTAATGATTGTTGTTAAAAAGAGACTAAATTTAATTGGAATACTGTTAGGTAAAAATTTGATTGTGATGAAGAATAAAACTAGTCCCATTAAGATACCAACTAAGCTAATTATAAGCGTCTGATAAATGACTGAACTACTGATAAAACGATTGCTGATACCTTGAATTTTGAGAATAGCAAAGACTGATTTTTTTTGTAATGTCAGAATATACATGAAAATTCCAATGATAACAGCTGAGATAATAATCAAGGAAATAATCATTAAACCAAACGTTAAAATTTGAGCTTGATAACCAGGGATTTTATTAATAAATTCATCCATCGAAAGTTGGGTTAAATTATTATTTTTCAAAAATGATTGAGGTAATTTATTTTTGCTAATTAACGCTGATACTCTATTGGGCATATTTGGAGTAGAGGAAGTAATAGCATCCATAGAGTTTTTAGATTTGTAAGTCATCATAACTTGAGATGCTTGATTTAAAGAAACGTAGCCTACAGGTTGAGTGTTGTACTCTGCTACTTTAGAAAAGCCAACCACTGTAAAAATTCGGTTAATGTTAGAAAGATGAATAGTATCGTTTAACTCAATATTGGCTGATTTTTTAAATGATTCTGATAAAATAATTTGATTATCTTTCTTTATTTTTTCTCCAGTAACAACTTCAGGTAAAATAGTAGCATCGTTATCCTGAATACCCATGAAAACTAAATTGAATTGTTTACTATCATTGTTAATTGTTACAACAGTATTAGAAATATTGAGAGGTGATATTTCTTTTGTGCCTAGTGTTTTAAAAAGAGATTCATCAATACTTGAAGCGTAGATATTACTATTTGAAGATTTAGACAGAACAACATAGTTTCCTTTCCAGTAATCAACTGAAGTTTTATTCGCACTGGATAGACCAAATGCAAGTCCAGTTAAAAAATAAACAAGGTAAGTTATTAAAACAGTAACTATAATAATCATCATAAATTTTAGTTTTTCTTTTTTTATTTCTCTAATCGCTAAAAACATAAACATCTCTTAATAATTTTAAATTATTAAGAACCTCCTTTTTACTTATCATTTGATAAGTAAAGAATATCACGTGACACAGAAACTTATCAAGTGATAAGTTCTAGGTTGTTGAGTATTTTTTAAAATCATATTATGATGAAGCTATATTAATTGAGGTGCTTATATGAAAAATAAAAAAGATGAAATCATTAATTACGCAACAGAATTATTTATGACTCAAGGTTATGTGTCAACATCTACTCGTCAAATAGCAACAGGGTTGAATATCACACAACCAGCTATTTACCATCATTTTAAAAATAAGGAAGATATTTATGTTAATGTTTTGACAAATTTTACAAAAAAAATTGGCAATGAGTTAGAAAAAATTTTAGAAAAAAATGAAATAGCTGAAAAAAAATTATTAGAAATGTCAGAATATTTAATAAAGAATCATTCGATTAATTTTTCTTTGATGATGAAAGACATGAATGAAGAGCTATCTGAAAAAAGTCGACAACAAATATTTATACTTTGGAATGATAATTACTTTAAACCATTTAAGGATTTTTTCGAAAATGTAGATAAAAAAATAGAACAAAATTATTCAGCAGAACGTATTTCTTTACATTACCTTAGAATGTTATCTGCTTATATGAATGACAATACCTATGCTAATAATCAACTACCTATCGAAGAACTTATAATGATATTTTTCTATGGTATTTTTTAGAAATTCAAAAAAGATCAAATGAGGATGAACCGAAAATCGTCCTTACTTGATCTTTTTTCTACTTTAAATAAATAATGTTAAAAACCATCTGTTAATCTTTTGGATATAACCTATTAGAAATGGCAAGGCCAGTTTTAGTTGTTGCTAAGCCACCTTCAGCTGTTTCTTTAAAGATGCTAGGCATTTGCATACCAACGCGGTGCATAGCTTCAACCACTTCATCTGGTGGGATGACACTTGTAATACCGGCTAAAGCCATGTCAGCGGAAACATAAGCTTGTGAGGCACCTAAGGCATTCCGCTTCACACAAGGAACTTCTACTAGACCAGCGACAGGATCACAAATTAAGCCCATCATATTTTTAATCGTAATGGCAACTGCTTGAGCAGATTGTTCTGGAGTGCCGCCACAAACCTCAACAAGGGCAGCACTTGCCATGGCGCTAGCAGAACCAATTTCAGCTTGGCAACCACCGGCAGCACCACTGATTGAAGCGTTATTGGCAATGACTAATCCAAAAGCACCGGCTGTAAACAAGAAGTTTATTTGTTGTTCACGAGTTAGACCACGTTCTTCTGTTAAAGCAGATAAAACGCCAGCAGCAACGCCTGCGCTACCAGCTGTAGGAGTAGCACAGATAACGCCCATTTCAGCATTGACTTCATTTACAGCAACAGCATTTTGAACAGCTGTTAAAATCGTTTTACCACTCAAAAAATCACCTTTGTTAAGATAATCATTCATTTTAGTAGCATCTCCGCCAGTTAATCCAGTAACAGAAGTGACCCCTTTTACACCTTTTTCAACAGAAGCTGTCATCACATCTAAATTTTTACCCATATGTTCAAGAATTTTTTCTCTTGAATGTTGAGAGGTCTCGATTTCAGTTTGGATCATAGCTTCATGAACAGAACCGCATTGATTAGCCATAATGACTAATTCTTCAATTGTTTGAAACATTCATTTTCCTCCTTAACCAAAGAAACTTACTTCATCTATGTAATCAATGGTCTTCAATTTATCTGTTAAGCCTTCGATGCGCTCATCCACTTCAATAATCATGATGGCTTTATCACCTTTAGCTTCTCTTGTTACGGTCATCGTACTAATATTAATATTATGCTCAGATAAAATAGCTGTTACTTTAGCGATGATACCAGGCTTGTCTTGATGAACAGTGAGATAAGTTGGTGTTGATAAATCTAGATTAATTTTGAAGCCATTAAGTTCAGAAATTTGAATAGCGCCACCGCCAATTGAGATACCCATACAGGTTAAAGTGCGTTTGCCTGATTTCACGACAATTTTTACTGAATTAGGATGATCAGCTTTTTCAGATTTAGGGATGAAAGCAACTTCCATTCCAACTTCATGAGCGATTTTTAAGGAACTAGACAAACGAGCATCATCTGGTTCCATATCAAGTAGCCCACCGACAAGGGCGATGTCTGTTCCGTGTCCACGATATGTTTTAGCAAAAGATTCGTAGAGATACAAATCCACTGTTTCAGGTTGTTCACCAAAAATTTGACGGACGACTTTACCAATGCGGGCAGCACCAGCTGTATGCGAACTACTGGGACCAATCATGATTGGTCCGATAATGTCAAAGACACTTTTATATTGAGCCATGAGAACTCTCCTTATTTTGGTATTTTACTTACCATTCATTCTAACATGAAGTGTGTCATTTTCCATCTCTAGTAAACGATTATTAATAATATTTAATTGAACTTAAAGAAATTTATTAGTGTTTTGTTGTGATAAAATAAAATAGTAGAAAATATCGTATATTGATTGTGAGGGTGAAAGATGAAAGCAGAGATTATCGCTGTAGGAACAGAAATTTTATTAGGTCAAATTGTTAACACAAATGCCACTTATTTATCGCAAAAGTTAACAGAGCTAGGCTTTGATTTGTACCATCAACAAGTAGTAGGTGATAATGAGGCAAGATTATTAAATAGTATAGAAGACGCTAGTAATCGGTCTGATTTAGTCGTTTTATGTGGTGGTTTAGGACCAACAGAGGATGATTTAACTAAACAAACAGTGGCGAAGTTTGTTGGTGAGGAACTAATGTATGATGAAGAAGCGTTGAAGCATGTTACAGATTACTTTATCTATTCAGATCGACCAATGACAGAGAATAATAAGCAACAGGCTTTAACAATTAAAGGAGCTACTACGATTCAAAATCCTGCAGGTCTGGCTTGTGGTTTAATAATCGAAAAAAGTAAAACCTACTATTTATTATTGCCAGGGCCACCAAGAGAGATGAAAAAAATGGTAGAAGTAGGAGTTTTACCACTTTTAAGTAAAATGCTGCCTAACAAAACAAAACTAGTATCTAGGTATTTACGTTTTATGGGAATTGGTGAATCTCGATTAGTTACTGAATTAAGCGAGATGATTGAAACACAGACCAATCCAACTATAGCCCCATATGCCAAATCAAATGAAGTCATGCTAAGAATTACTGCAAAATGTGAAAATGAAAGAGCAGGTGAAGCACTCCTTAATCAAATAGAAATAGAAATCATGAAAAAGGTTGGCGATTATTTTTATGGATATGGTGAAAACTTAACAATGGAAGAAGTTGTTGTGGCGTTACTTAATGAAAAAAAGCAGACATTATCTATTATAGAAACAACAACAGGTGGACTATGTCAAAGTCGTATCAGTAAGGTTGTAGCTAGTTCTGAAATATTATGTGGTGGGAGAGTTCTATATTCTGACAGCAGTTTGTCAACTTACTTGAATGAAAAAACCACTTTATACACAACTGAAAACGGTGAGGCATTAGCTGTTAAAATTAAATCAGAAATGCAAACTGATTACGGTTTAAGTATTATGATTGTAGATGAAAAACATAAGCATAATGAACAGCCAGTGGGAACTATTTTTATAGCTATTGCCACGGAAAAGGAAGTATATAGTGAAAAAATGGTGATTAACCGTGATTTCGAGTACATTAAAGATGGCGCGGTCAAACATAGTTTAAATTATTTAAGAAAAGTCATAAAAAAATAAAAGCGAATATCTGTTCGCTTTTATCTTGCTTTTTTATAAAAAAGACAGTATTATATCTATAGAAGAGATAAATTTGAGGAGGCACATTGATGTCAGATAATCGTAAAACTGCATTAGATGCAGCATTAAAAAAAATAGAAAAAGATTTTGGTAAAGGGTCAGTCATGAAGCTAGGAGAAAAAGTAGATACACAAATTTCTACTATATCAAGTGGTTCATTAGCCCTAGATTCTGCTTTAGGTGTTGGTGGATATCCTCGTGGACGTATTGTTGAAGTTTATGGACCAGAAAGTTCTGGTAAAACAACAGTCGCACTACATGCGATTGCTTCTGTTCAAAAAGAAGGAGGCACTGCTGCTTTTATCGATGCAGAGCATGCCTTAGATCCTAAATATGCACAAGCATTAGGCGTTGATATTGACGAGTTACTTCTTTCTCAACCTGATACAGGAGAACAAGGATTAAGTATTGCAGAAGCACTTGTTTCAAGTGGGGCAATTGATATTGTGGTCATTGATTCAGTGGCAGCTTTAGTACCACGTGCTGAAATTGATGGAGAAATGGGCGATAGTCACGTAGGTTTACAAGCTCGTTTGATGTCTCAAGCTTTAAGGAAATTATCAGGAACAATCAATAAAACTAAAACAATTGCTATTTTTATCAATCAAATTCGTGAAAAAGTTGGCGTGATGTTTGGTAACCCAGAAATAACTCCTGGTGGACGTGCTTTAAAATTTTACGCAACAGTGAGATTAGAAGTAAGACGTGCAGAGCAGTTGAAACAAGGAACAGATATTGTAGGTAACCGTACCAAAATCAAAGTAGTTAAAAATAAAGTAGCACCACCATTTAAAATAGCTGAAGTAGATATCATGTATGGAGAAGGTATTTCACAAGAAGGTGAGCTGCTAGACATGGCTGCTGAAAAAGATATTGTTAATAAAAGTGGTGCGTGGTACTCGTATAAAGAAGAACGTATTGGCCAAGGTCGTGAAAATGCGAAAAAATATTTTGCAGAACACACTGAAATGATGGAAGAAATTTATCAACAAGTTAGGGTTGCTTATAACATTGATGAAGCGCCAGAAGAACCGGAAACACCTGAAAAAGGTAAGCCGTCAGAGGATATTCCTTCAGAGATAGAAGAGTAAAATAAAAATATTAACTGTTAAATGAACGAAAACTTCATTTGGCAGTTTTTTTATGTTCTCAATAAGCTATTATTTAAGTTGACACTCCATTTAACAAAGCTTAAAATGAAGGATGTATACTTTTATTTTATACACTCATGCCTGTAGAGCATGATTTAGTAATATTTTACTTTTAATCTACACATAAAAAAATAATTACAGATAGTATGGAGGTGTTTTTATGAATTTGATACTCCTCACTATCATCGGATTAATTGTGGGTTTGACACTAGGCTACTTTTTTGCGAAGTCTCAACATAGTAAGGAAATTGCAGGTGCTAATAATACAGCAGCTGGCATTGTTGGACAAGCTAAAAAAGATGCTGAGACTCTTAAAAAGGAGTATTTGTTGGAGGCTAAGGAACAGAATCAGGATTACCGATTTGGAATCGAAAGTGAGCTGAAAGAGGAAAGAGTAGAAATAAAAAATCAAGAGAATAGACTATTACAAAAAGAAAATAATCTTGATCGCAAAGATGACTCTTTAGAAAAGCGCGAACGTACACTTGAGGAAAAAGAGGAAAAGATTGATTCTAAAAGACAATTGATTGATGAGCGGGAACAAGAGGTATCAGAATTAATCGGCAAGCAAAAAGATGAGCTTGAAAAAATTGCATCTTTAACAAAAGATGAAGCAAAAGATCTTATCATGGACGAAACAGAACAAGAGTTAACTCATGAAAGAGCGATGTTTGTTAAAGATAGTAATCAAAAAGCCAAAGAAGAAGCAGATAGAAAAGCGAAGAATTTACTTTCTCTAGCGATTCAACGTTGTGCTGCTGATCAAGTATCAGAGTTAACTGTAACAGTTGTTAATTTACCAAACGATGACATGAAAGGCCGCATTATTGGTCGTGAAGGTCGTAATATTCGTACACTTGAGACACTAACAGGGATTGATTTGATCATTGATGACACACCAGAAGCAGTAGTGCTTTCAGGATTTGATCCAATCAGACGTGAAGTGGCAAGAATGACTTTAGAAAAATTAATCCAAGATGGTCGAATTCATCCAGCTCGTATTGAAGAGATGGTTGAAAAATCTCGTAAAGAGATGGACGAAAGAATTCGTGAGTATGGTGAAAATGCGGCATTTGATGTTGGCGTTCACTCATTACACCCAGATTTAATTAAGATTTTAGGTCGTATGAGATTTAGAACAAGCTACGGTCAAAATGTGTTGAATCATTCGATAGAAGTAGCTAAGTTAGCTGGTGTTTTAGCTGAAGAGTTGGGTGAAGACCCAGTCTTAGCAAGACGTGCAGGATTACTACATGATATTGGTAAAGCACTAGATCATGAAGTTGACGGTTCACATGTTGAAATCGGAACAGAATTAGTAAGTAAGTATAAAGAAAATTCAGTCGTTATTAACGCTGTAGCCTCACATCATGGTGATGTAGAAGCCACTTCTGTTATTTCAGTATTAGTTGCAGCAGCAGATGCATTATCTGCCGCAAGACCAGGTGCTAGAAGTGAATCTTTAGAAAACTATATTAAACGTTTAGAACGCTTAGAAAACATTGCTAATGATTTCCCAGGTGTGGATACAAGTTTTGCTATCCAGGCTGGTCGTGAAATCCGCGTCATGGTTAAACCAGACGAAGTAACGGATGATGAAGCGATATTATTAGTGAGAGATGTTAGAAAACGCATTGAAAGCGAATTAGAATACCCAGGTCACATTAAAGTAACTGTTGTCCGTGAATTACGAGCAGTAGATTACGCTAAGTAA
>CAUQFM010000085.1:0-10415 GCA_963517295.1 uncultured Vagococcus sp. | reverse complement strand
TAATTCAGAGTAATTAGTGATATCTTCTTTATGAGCTTTTTTAGAAGTAACCAAAGCCATATTTTTAAAAGAATCTTGTAAACCAATGCCGCCTTTTTTAGGCATCTTAACAATCGTAATTTCATTTTTAAATATTTCTGTGGCTGGGTTTTCAATTGACATAGAAGCAACTGATGGAATACCGTTAACTTCAAAAGCTTTAGCCAATCTAGCGGACATCTCACCAAAGTTAGGGTATTGCATGGCTGGACCGCAAAGCACCGCATCAATTTCAAATTTTTGAGCAAATCCAATAAATTTTTTTTCGACTTCTTCTGCATGGGATAAATAGTATTGATCACCACAAAATAAAGTTGCAACAAGATCTACATCATGAGATTTAAACATAGGTTTTAAAATTTCGCCGGGGCCAAGTGCAGATTTTTTGCCGCTAGGAGGCAACATAGCATTTTCATCACTACCCATTCCAGCTTGAACATGGTTTAAAATTAGAGCTATTTTTTTCATTATTTGTTATCCTCCGATTTATAAGGCATCAAAATCAAAATCATCAAAACTAATGTCATCTTCTTCTTTTTGTTCTAAAGCGGCAGCTTCTTCCCTGAGGTACTGATTATCCATTACTTTTATAAATGGATAATAGATAAACATGCCTAGTATGAAAAGAATTCCCTGAAGAACGGCACCTTGCCAACCACTGACTAGTAATCCAGAAAAAATGATAGGTGTTGTCCACGGTAGCTGGATTCCATTAGTAAAAGGTACTAGCCCAAGATTCATAGCAAAGTAAGCGATGATAATATTCACTGTAGGAACTAGAACGAAAGGAATTAAAATAACTGGATTTAAAACGATAGGTAAACCAAAAATAATAGGTTCATTAATACCAAAAATTCCTGGTACTAAGGATAATTGTGATAATTTTTTAATTCGCTGACTTTTACAAACAATAATCATCACAACAATTAGAGAAAGTGTAGATCCTGCACCACCAAAAGTTGCAAACATATCTTGAAATTGACCCGTAATAATGTTTGGAATTGGTAGACCGTCTTTATAAGCTTCAAGGTTTTCCATAGATAACGCACGTAAAACAGGATTGAAAACAGCTCCAACGACGCTACCACCATTAATCCCAAAAAACCAGAAAAAATGTAAAAATAAGTAAGCAATGACCATAGCACCTAAGGTATTACCAAGAGATAAGAGAGGCGCTTGAAGTAATTTAAAAATAACCTCTTGTAAGTTTCCGTAAGGTGTTAATGCTGAAAGCCAATTAACAATAAAAAAGAAAAAAACAACGACAAAACTAGGAATAAGTGCTTCAAAAGATTTCACCACTGTGGGAGGAACACCCTCAGGTATTTTAATAGTCCACCCTTTTTTTAGAACCCAAACAAAAAGTCTAGTAGCCACTAAAGCAGTAATCATTCCTAAAAATAAGCCACTAGAACCAACCCATTTTAAAGGTAAGCTTCCTACTTCATGAACTATTTCTGTATCTGGTGGAGTAAAAAAAGTAACATAAGGTGTAACGATGAAGAAGGATACTAAAGATACAACGGCTGCTTGCATAGCATCTTCATCGAACTGTTTAGCCAAACTATAGCCAATACCAGCTACAGCAAGAATTGTCATGACATCAAAACTGGCATTTGCAGGAACGGACATATGCTGAGCCCATTCTGAACCAAGAACAGCGGACATCCAACCGTCCCATTGTGGTAAAGGAAAGTTTGCGATTAAAAGAAAAAGAGAGCCTACAATTAGCAAAGGGGTAGATAATAAGAAACCATCTCTAATGGCAATTAAATATTTATTCTCACCAATTACTCGTGCCATTGGTGTTAAAATTCTTTCCAACCAATCTAAAAATTTTTTCAATAAAATCGACCTCCCTAATCCTTTTTAAATGTTTTAATAACTTTTAAAACGTCTTTTAGAGCTTTTTCACCATTCATCATCCCGTAGGCTTCTGGATCGATAGAGCAAACAGGAATTCCTTGTGGTTCATACTCTTTTTTTGTTTTTTCAAGGATAAATCTAACTTGAGGACCTAAAACAATTGCTATTGGTTTTTCTTTTTCGACCATTTCTTTGGCTCTACCAACTGGATAAGCAGAAATTTCAAGAGGCATATTATGTAATTTGACAACTTCCATCATTTTATTAACCATAATACTTGTCGACATTCCTGCATCACAAAATAAATAAATTTTCTTAGTGCTCATTATATTTCCTCCTTAATTTATAGGTGTTTTTATTCTTTTTTCATACGCTTCTAACCACTCGGTACTTATAGGTTCAATGGTTGTGGAATGATTCCTTCCCATATTAGCAATAAAAATTGCTGGGCTTTCATCTTGATTTCCAACTGAAAAGGTGAATTCAACATTGGTTGCAACTCCCCATTTCCCTTGATTATCCATAGCAACAAGAGAAAATGCTCCAGCTTTACCCTGTCTTTCTGTTAGTAAATCATGAAAAGGATAAACTGTTTGATCACAAGCTTCTTGGGGTGATAAACCTTCTTTCATTTTTCTAACGATTTCATAAGCTAAACAGCCTTTCATCAAATCTTCACCTAAACCAGTTGCAGAAGCACCACCAATGCTACTATCCACATAAAACCCAGAGCCTGAAAGAGGTGAATCTCCAACGCGTCCAGGTCGCTTCATAAAAAGTCCAGAGCTTGAAGTTCCGACTGTCATACTTCCTTTTTGATCTAAAGTAACAACTCCGACTGTGTCATGACCATCATAGGCACTTAGATTGTGTTTCTTCATATCCTCTAGGCGATTAGACCAAATTTTTTTAGCTCTATCCGTAAGCATTTCCTTTTGTTCAAAACCTTCTTCAATAGCGTAATCAGTCGCACCTTGCCCAACTAAAAAACTATTAAATTTTTGTGAACTTAATTTTCTAGCAACTGAAATAGGGTTTTTTATATCAACAATACTTGCGACTGCTCCTAACTGAAAGGTATCACCATTCATAAAAGCCGCATCCATTTCTAAAATGCCTTTAGCATTTGGCAAACCACCAAAACCAACTGATTTGTAATAAGGATAATTTTCAACTGATTGGATGGTTATTTCAAGAGCATCAGCAGAAGAGCCATTGTTTTTAAGTAGATCCATAGCATTAATAATTCCGTCATGAGCCATTCGCCAAGTTGCAATGGTACCGTATATCATCTAATCTTCTCCTTTATGCATTTATTAAAAGCGTTTACATTTATAATTATATATTAGTATATACTGTTTTATCTATACTAATATAAAAAAGACAAAATGTAAGATCATTTTGTCTTTTTTATATTAATTTCGGTGTAAAATATTTTTGAAAGTATACTTATCAGCTCGGTAGTAAGATTTATCAAATAAGATTGGTTGACCAGTTGCTGAATAAGTTGTTGTGTGAACAAGTAGTAAAGGTTGTCCTTGTTCAACTGTCAAATAATGACTTAATTCCTCTGTAGCTAAAATAGCTTCTATTTCTTGATGAGAATAAGAGATATCAGATTTTTCTTCAATTAACTTAAAGATTGAGCCAGTCAGATTTTTTTCTAAAGCTGATTCATCCAATAGCGACTCTTTGATAAAAACTTCTTCAATGGTCATCGGATCTTCGTCAAAAAATCTAAGACGTTTAACATGGAAGACAGCTTCTTCAATTAATTGAAGGTTTTCTTGAACTTCTTCAGGAACAGAAGTTAGTTTTTCAAATTTAATTAAACTAGCATTTGATGTTTTTCCATAGGCCTTTGCGCTTTCTGTAAAACTTAGCAAACCATTTTTTCCGCTTTGAAATTTATCAGTTTGCTTCATAATATAAGTCCCTTTACCTTTTTGTTTAACCAAAATATTTTGATTGATTAGTAAATCAATGGCTTTTCTAATAGTAAGCCTACTAACGTTAAACTCTTTGGCTAAGTCGTACTCAGAAGGTAATTTTTGTTCTGAGCTATATGAGCCATCAGTGATTTTAATAGAAATTTTATCAGCAATTTCTTTGAAAATATTAGTTGTATTTCTCATAGTTGATTCCTCTCGTAGATAATAGAGGTATTATATCATGAATAAAATGGTGATACATGAAAATTATTCGCCTAATTGTGCTAATAAGTGGGTATAAATTTTAAGATTTGTCATTAAATCATTTTTATCCATATATTCATTTTTATTGTGAGCAATGCCTTTTTGACCTGGAAAAGAAGGTCCAAAGGCAATAATATTAGGCATTGATCTAGCATAAGTAGCACCTGTGGTAGTAACCGGTGTCCCATCGAGTCCGGTTATTTCTTCATAAACGTTAGTCATTTTACTAATCATAGGATGAGTCTTATCGAAATAAGTTGAAGGCATCTCACGATTGATGCTTAATGTCGTATCAAGAGGTAATACTTTTTCTAAGTTAGTAATAATGGCTTCTTTTTGTATCGTAACAGGGTATCTAATAGAAAATTCTAGTTTAATTTTATTATCTATTATGTCTAAGTTAACAGGAGTTAATGCAAGTGAACCAGACTCTTTATCAGAAAAATCAATTGTTAAGCCAGACCCATCATGTTTTTCATGGAAAGAGTGATATAACCAATTAGCGTAATGAAGGAATTCTCCAGTAATTAATTGTTCTTGAACTACTTTTTTTGCAAATAATGTAATGACGTTTTTACCAATATCAGGTGCATTGCTAGGAGCTCTTTTACCTTTTATATCAAAGTGATTATCATTAATTGAAAAAGCTAACGTATCTGGTACGGCACTTCGATCAAAATTCCCTTTAAAACGAGTCAAACTATCTAAAGAGTTATCATGAATGGTTGTGATTAATTCCAATCCCAAAACACCTCGTTCTCCATAGACTGCGGGATACTTACAATCAGGTGTGTATCCATAAATAGGTGGGTTCTCTTCTGCTAAATACATAGGGATATCAGCAGAACCACTCTCTTCATCTGTTCCAAATATAATACGGATTGTTTTAGTAAAAGGGAAATCAAGTTCTTTTAAAATGTATAAGGCATAAAGATTAGCTATTATAGGCCCTTTATTATCTAAGACACCACGACCGAAAAAGTAATCATTACTTAGTGTTAAATCAAAGGGTGGATAGTCCCAGTCAGTTCCTTCATGGACAACATCTAAATGACCAATAACTCCGATGTACTCTTTGTTGTTATTTCCAAGTTGGGCGTAACCGACGGCATCATTGATAATTTGTGTTTTAAAACCTAGTTCTTCAGCTAGTTTAAGTGTTTCAACCAGGGCTTCTTTTGGACCTGTTCCAAATGGGGCAGTAGGGATTTTTTCGCCTTTGACACTATTAATCTGCATAATTCTAGTTAAACCGTTAATAAATTGTGGTTCTACTTCTTTAATTTTTTTATTTATCCTATCAGAGTTCATAAATAATTCTCCTTTTTATTTTCAGTATATACTGTTTGTAGATGAGGAGCAAAAAAATGTAATGCTACTCAATTAGAAATTAAAATAGTGCTATAAGATTTATATCGATATATAAAAAAGAATAAAGTAAGAATTAGCAAATTTAAAGATTATATGATGATGAAAAAAATAAAGAGTAATCAAATAATAGCTGGATTTTATTTTTATTACTGTTCAAAAAATGTACAAAAATGATGTGTAGTAAGGTTCGTTAAAAAAAACATTTTAAAAATTCATTAATAGCACTTTTTTTATCAATATTTTCGTAACGTTGAGAAAAGTTTGATAAGGCAGGTTTTTTAAAAAAGAGATATACTATGAACATAGCAAAAGGAAACACATGATTGAATCTCAAAAGTCGTGCTTATAATAGGAGGATACTACTATGAAAAAAATAGGATATGTATACGCAGCTAATGAAGAAGCGTACGTTAAAGAACAAATTGAAGGATTAAAAAATTTTTCAATTGAGACTGTCTCAATTGAAAAAGAAGATATGGCAGAGATTAGTCAGAGTGATATTGTATTAAGTCAAGTGATTGATAGTTTAGAGTCTGGAGATCAATTAGTTGTTTATGAATTGAGATGTTTAGGAAAATCAATTATTCAATTAGCTGAGTTTTTATCAGATTTAAATTCTAAAAATATCCAATTAGTTGTTGTTAAAAAAGGAACAGCTTATAGTGATATTAAAGATGCTCCATATGTCGAAATGATTTTAAAAATTGCTGAAATGGAAAAATTGATTATTAGAGAAAGAACAACAAAAGGATTGCAAGAAGCTCGTCGTAAAGGACGTGTGGGTGGACGTCCAAAAATTTCAGAAGAAACAATTGAGCAAATCAGATTTTTATATAACAACAATCGATATACTCTACGTCAAATTGCTGAAGAATGTAATATTTCATTGGGAACAGCATATAAATACGTTCAAGAAAGATAATAGAAAAACCTATCTAGATTAGAGAAATTTCTAATCTGGATAGGTTTATTTTAGTTGTTCAAACTCATTAAAATATTCTAAATAACTTAAATACATGGCAATCATTGTGGCAAAACCTGTTGTAGAAATCAACATAAACATAACGACTATTTGGTACCTAATCGCAGTGCTAGGATCAATACCGGCAAACATTAAGCCACTCATCATACCAGGTAGACTTACTAAACCAACCGTTTTAGTGCTATCAATACTCGGAGACATAGCAGTTTTAATACTTTCTCTAATAATAGAAATTGTTGCTTGTTTTTTATTAGCACCAAGAGCAAGTTTTTCCTGAATTTGTTGTTTTTGATCCGTAAATTTTGAATGCATGGTTCGATAACCAACACCTACAGCGGTCATTGCATTACTAGCAATCATACCCGTAATAGGAACAATCTGGGACGGTGTCCATTTTAATGTTCCAGATAAAAATAAGACAGTTAGTGAAACGCTAGTCCCTAATCCAATCGCAGCTAAAGAAATCCAAAAACTATTTTTTAAATGACTAGCACGTTTTCCAGCATGATAAGAAGCGTTAAAAATAATAAAAAAAACCATAGCACTTGTAACAAGTAGGTTGTCTAATTTAAAAATAGAACTTAAAATATAACCAATTAAAAATAATTGGATAACTGCTCGAATAGCTGCCCAAAAAATATCTTTACCTAAACCTAATTTTTCTTTGTAGTCTACGGCTAATGCGATGATTACAAGAGAGCTTGCAAAGAGAAGGGAGGTATTAGAAATATTAAGACTATTCATTTCCATCACCAACTATCTCGCCATTAGTAATAGTTATTCTTTTATCTGAAGAATCAAATTCTTCTTGATTATGAGTTATCCATAAAATTGTTGTCATTTGTTTTTTGTTTAACTCTAGAATGATTTTATGGATTATCTCCCTATTTTCTTGATCCAAAGCACTAGTTACTTCATCTAATAATATAATTTTTGGTTGAAATAAAATATTTCTAACAAATGCAACCCGTTGCTTCTCACCACCTGATAAGGAATCAATTGTTCTAGCAAGATCATCTCTGTTTAAATTAACAGATTTCAATAAAAAAATTGCTCTTTCTTGATCAAAAGGTAGGTGACGGATATCATAAGGAAACGTCAGATTATCTTGTACCGTTTCACCAAATAAAACAGGGTTTTGAAAAAAATACGAAACATCTTTTCGATAATCTGTTGGTATATAATTTTCAATTGGTTGACTGTTGAAAGAAATATTTCCAGAGGATTTAGGAAGTATATTAGCAATTATCTTTAATAAAGTGCTTTTCCCGCTTCCGGATGGACCATTTATGGTTATAAGGTCTCCTGTATTAACGGTCAAAGAAATATTTTTTAAAATTTGTCTATTTTCAGATCTAAAAGAAATATCTGTCAGTTCTAATATTTTTTTAATGGTAACACCCTCCAAAGTTCATTTAATAACTATTTTATCATGAAAAAAACGGGAGAGACGAAAAACAGACTTAAATGATAGTGATTTTCATTTTTTTAATTAAATGAACATAAAAAAAGAAAATTAACAAATTAATCACTAAAATCTTGAAAATAAAGCTGTGATAGAGTAGGATATCAAAGAAGGATTAAAAAGATTAAGTGAGGGATACGCATGCAAACAAAAAATGAGCGCCCCATTGTAATTGGTGTAACTGGTGGTTCTGGAAGTGGTAAAACAAGTGTGAGTCGTGCAATGCTTGAAGCATTACCTAATCATTCAATTTTGTTATTTGAGCAAGATTCTTATTACAAGGATCAAAGTCACTTATCATTTGAAGAAAGATTAAATACTAACTATGATCATCCGTTAGCATTTGATACGGACCTTTTGATTGAACATTTGAAGAATTTAATGTCTTATCAGTCGATTGATAAACCGGTCTATGATTATGAGGCACACACAAGAAGTGACAAAGTTATTCATCAAGAACCTAAAGAAGTTATTATAGTAGAAGGAATTCTGATTTTAGAGGATGAAAGACTAAGGGATTTGATGGATATCAAAGTTTACGTTGATACTGAGGATGATATCAGAATTATTCGACGGATTAAGCGTGACATGGAAGATCGTGGTAGATCTTTGGATTCTGTTATTGGTCAATACTTAGGTGTTGTTAAACCTATGCATCACCAATTTATAGAACCAACTAAGAAGTACGCCGATATTATTGTTCCAGAAGGCGGAGAAAATCAAGTAGCTATTGATCTTTTAACAACCAAGGTAAGAAGTATTTTAGAAAAATAAATTATTTATATAATAGGAGGAAGTCACATGAATCAATTTCCACAATTAAATTTAGAAGAAAATAAAGTAACAGCACTTATTAAAACAAACAGAGGTAATATCACAGTTGCCTTATTTCCAGAAAAAGCACCAAAAACGGTAAAAAACTTCATAGAACTAAGTAAAAAAGGATATTACGATGGTGTTATTTTCCACCGTGTTATCTCTGATTTTATGGTTCAAGGTGGCGATCCAACTGGTACTGGTATGGGTGGCGAAAGTATTTATGGTGCAAAATTTGAAGATGAATTTTCAAAAGAATTATTCAATCTTAGAGGAGCATTATCTATGGCCAATGCTGGTCCTAATACAAATGGCAGTCAATTTTTTATTGTTCAAAACCAAAATGTACCAGCTAACATGCTTAGTCAATTAGAGGGCGCTGGATTCCCAGAAGAAGTCATTGAGGCATATAAAAATGGTGGAACGCCATGGTTGGACTTTAAACACACAGTTTTTGGTCATGTTATCGAAGGTATGGATGTTGTAGATGACATGTCTACTGTAAAACGTGATTCTCAAGATCGCCCACAATACGATATCACAATTGATGGTATCGAAATAACAGAATAAAAGTTAAGGCTAAGAGTATTATGCTCTTGGTCTTTTTTTGTGTTAAAATACAAAGGATAAAATAAACGGGGAGTCGAGCATATGAAATATAAAATAGGAATGGTTATTACTGGAGAAATCACAGGAATTCAACCGTATGGAGCGTTTGTTTCATTAAAAGATAATCATCAAGGTTTAATTCATGTGTCAGAGGTAAAACATGGCTTTATCAAAAATATTACTGAAGAATTAGAAATTGGTCAAAAAGTGAAAGTTAAAATAATTGATATTGATGAATATACAAAAAAGATTAGCTTATCTTTAAGAGTACTACAAGAAAATCCAGCAATTGTCTATCGTAAGAAAAAGTATTTTACTAATAAAAATAAAAAAATTGGTTTCCAATCTATAGAAGAACGCTTGGATGAATGGATAGAGGAAGCGCTAGAAGAAACATTGGAAAATAACTGATTTATTTCTGAAAATATGCTATACTTCATTTTGTCGTTAAAAAAGTTAAATAATAAAAACTTAAGAGGTGGAATATTTTGGAACAAGCAAAAGTAGCTGGAACAGTTATTCTGAATCAAGAGGATGGACATAAAAAATTTCTTGTTAAGAAAATTAGTAATCAAGTAGAATTAGTTATGACTAATATCGACTCAGAATATACAAGTTTAGCTTGTATACTTAATGAGTTTAGAGATGAAGTTCATTTGAACACTAAAGACATGGATTTGGTTGAACTAACGAATGTCAATATAGGTGATTCTAAAGTACCACTCTTTGTTTTTAGTTTAGAAGAAGAGAAAGATAATTTGAATTTAGATACAGAACTTTTTTTCTGGGAAGAACCAGCTATTTTAAGAGAAATACTACAAAATTTTCAAATAAGTGGTGTTCCATATTTAACCTAAAAAAATACTGAGTTTTTATTGACTTAGTATTTTTTATCTGATATTATATAAAAGTTGATTGAAACGTTTCTGTAACAATTGTTACTAGAAATAAAAAAACAAAAACATTGTTGACACAATCAAAAATAAATGTTATATTAATTGAGTTGCTACGGCAGCCAAATAGATCTTTGAAAACTAAACAAAGTAAGACAAACCAAATGTGTAGGGCGTTT
>CAUQFM010000084.1:0-10470 GCA_963517295.1 uncultured Vagococcus sp. | reverse complement strand
CCATTAAAAGCTAAATCATCTATTTTAACTGTAATAGGTGAATCTACGTTGATGGTAGCTAACTGCTTACTCATCAAAGCAATTTCTTTTTCGTTGATGAGATTTTCTTTCATTTTACTTTTCTTAAATGTATCAACATTCTCGTAAACACCTTCGACGGTTCCAAACTCTTTCAGTAATTTAATCGCTGTTTTTTCACCGATTTTTGTCACTCCAGGAATATTATCTGATTGATCTCCAGCTAAACCTTTCATATCAATAATCTGATTGGGTGTTAGTCCGTACTTCTCCATGATATGTTCTGGTGTGTAAGATTCAATTTCACTCACACCTTTCACAGTCACATTAACTTTTACATTGCCAGAAGCTAATTGAGTTAAATCCTTATCTCCTGAAATAATAACCACATCGTATAGTTCTTTATCTACATTAGCTGCAAGAGTTCCAATAATATCATCCGCTTCATAATTATCTAATTCGTAATGTTTCATTCCTAAACCTTCAATTAAATCTCTTAAATAAGGCATTTGTTCTTTGAACTCACTGGGTGTCTTAGCACGACCTGCTTTGTAGTCATCATAAACTGAATGTCTAAAGGTTGTTTTACCTGCATCAAAAGCCACTAAAGCGTGCGTTGGCTTTTCTTTTTCTAAGACACTCTCTAACATGTTGTTAACGGCATATAGCGCGTTAGTATGTAACCCATTATTATTTTTAAATCTTTCTAATGATTGATACAAAGCAAAGAATCCTCTAAAAGCAATACTGTTGCCATCGACTAATAGTAATTTATTTTTTGACATATTGTCACTCCATTTCCACACTACTTCCAAACCATTTTAACAAAAATAGCTTGGGATTGCTAAAAGAATATACTATATGAATCAGAGTGGTTAAAAAGGTGTTTAGCTACAAGCAACTGGAAGAAATTAAAAACAATTCATGCTTTTAGAATTGATTTTAAGTTATGAAGTTGTCGTAGGAGCTGCCTTTTTAACCCGGACTACAACAGAGTGGTTAAAAAGGTGTTTAGCTACAAGCAACTGGAAGAAATTAAAAACAATTCATGCTTTTAGAATTGATTTTAAGTTATGAAGTTGTCGTAGGAGCTGCCTTTTTAACCCAACATATTAAAAATCATCGCACAAATAAGAAAGAGACTGACATTTCGGTCAGCCTCTAAAAGTTTAAAATTTAATTTTTAATCTCTACCAAAGATACGTAATAGGTAGATGAATAAGTTTACAATATCTAAGTACAACGTTAAGGCACAATAAACAGCTAATCCTGAAGCTGTTTGTTCCCCTGCTTGTAGATACATTTTTTTAATCTTTTGGTTATCATAAGCGATTAAACCAGAGAAGATAACAACCATAGCTAAAGAAATAAATAAATCTACAGCGCTACTTTTCATAAAGAAAACATTTAAAAGAATCGCAATTAATGCACCAATTAATAAACTGTACATTGCATGTCCCATAGCAGTTAAGTCTTTTTTAATAAAAACACCAACTAAAGACATTCCGATAAACATTCCAGCTGTCGTAACAAAAGCTAAAACGATTGTTCCTGTCGTATACATGGCTAAAGTAAGTGACAGCGTAATTCCTGTTAAAATAGTATAGATCATGTAACCCACTAATGTTTTACCGGAATTAGTAAAGGCATTTTTTCCTAAATAGATAACTAAGCCAATTTGTACACCCCATAATAGGAGTAAATAAAGACTTCCACCAGTTTTAAATTGATTAACTTGTGCTTTAAAATAAGTAAGCATAACATATGATGTCATCGCACTTAATAAAATTCCTAAGCCAAGGTAACCATAAACCTTACTGTAAAATTTAGATAGTCCTGCTGTTTCTTGAACTTGTTGATTATTGTTCATCATAGATATCCACGTCCTTTTCATCATCTTCATTAATTTTCGTTGGTTTTACCATTACGACAGCATCTAGCACTCGTTCTTCTTCGTAATTTTGACCCCTTACAGAGATTGTAACAACTTCTTTCATCAAATCAATCTTGATCACTTCAAAATGAAACGTAAGTGTTTCATAGTGATGAACTGGTTGAATTAAATTAAAAGAAAAATTAACAATATTTGATCCTGGACCTGGTAAATGTTTAGAAATAACGCTTGAAATAATCCCCATTAACATAATACTCGGTACAATCGGCTGACCATACTCTGTTTTTTCTGTAAACTGGTGTTGAATGTATAACGGGTTGGCATCATTAGTTAATCCTAAGTACAATAACAACTGACTATCTTCAATAGTTTCAGTAATACTTAAAGATTCACCTTCTACTAACTCATTAATTTTTTTACCATTTTTCTTTGGGTGATTCAGCATTTTTTGTACACACCTTCCAACTCAATTCAAATAACCATTACATGTTATTTCTTATAGTATTACCTAAAAGTGTTTCATATGCAACTTCAAATTTTTGAACATCTCCCGCACCCATAAAAATAACAACTGCATTTTTATAATTTAATAAAGGTGACATATCATCAATATTCACGACTGTTCCACCTTTAGAAATTTTAGAGCCTAGATCTTCTATTTTAACATCTCCCGCATTTTCTCTAGCCGATGCAAAAATATCACATAAATAAACAGTATCAGCTAAATCCAGTGACGTTGCAAATTCATCAAGTAAAGCAATCGTACGAGAGAATGTATGAGGTTGGAACACCGCAATTATTTCTTTTTCTGGGTATTTTTGTCTTGCTGCATCAATAGTTGCTTGAATTTCTGCTGGATGATGTGCATAATCATCTACTAAAACCATATCCGCTACTTTCTTTTCACTAAAGCGACGTTTAACACCACTAAAAGTTACCATCTCTTCTGCTACTTTTTCCATATTAAGCCCTTCAAGATAACTAATCGAAATGACACTTAGCGCATTCATCACATTATGTAAGCCGTAAGCAGGAACAGTAAATTTACCTATAATTTCACCTTTGTGCATTACTTCAAAATGAGAGCCTACAGTTGTTCTTTCAATATTTACAGCTTGGAAATCATCATTATCTTTGACACCATAATAATAAACCGGGACACTACTATCTAGTTTTCTTAAATAGTCATCATCACCAAAAGCAACAATTCCTTTTTTTACACCCGCACCAAATTCTTTAAAAGCACTAAATACATCATCAATGCTTTCATAGTAATCAGGATGATCAAAATCAACATTCGTGATGATTGCATAATCTGGTTGATACGATAAGAAATGGCGTCGATATTCACACGCTTCAAAAGCAAAAAATTTAGCATCCATTTCACCATGACCCGTGCCATCACCTATTAAATAACTCGTTGGTTCAATTCCAGATAGTACATGAGCAAGTAAGCCAGTAGTGCTTGTTTTTCCATGTGAACCCGTGACAGCAATACTCGTATACATTTCAATAAACTCACCTAAAAAGCGGTGATATCTAATAACTTTCAAACCTTTTTTCAAAGCAGCTTGAATTTCTTCATGAGAATCCGGAAAAGCATTTCCAGCAATCACGATTAAATCATCTGTGATATTAAGTTCATTAAACGGTAGTAATTTAATGTTTTCTCGTTCTAATTCACGTTGTGTAAAGAAGTATTTTTCAACATCTGAGCCTTGCACTTTAAAGCCTTTTTGGTGTAATAATAAAGCAAGTGAACTCATGCCTGATCCTTTAATTCCTACAAAATGATATGTTTTATTTTTATGAATTTCCATAAAAAATCCCCTTTTCTCTTATGCTCATTTTAATCTTGTCACATAAATGTCTTATTTATTATCATACAATTTATTTAAATAATCAATAAAAAATACTTACACGGGTAATAAGACCGCGTAAGTATTCAACTAATCAAAGTAATAACTGTCTAACTTCATACTGCTTTCATCTTCAATAATACCAGATAACGTTTTTTCAAGTCGTTGATTTTTTTTATTATCAATCTTCTCAACTTCTGCTACACTTTCATTATTAAAAGATTCTCCATAAACTGGATCAAGGACGATTTGCTCTTCCATCATCATTAGATTATTAGTTGAAACTTTTCTTAGTTCATCAACAATTAATTCACGATTATGTTTCGGTCTATCTTCTGATCCCTTATCTTCAATTAAAGAGGCTGGAATATGTTTTGGTTGAAAGATTGTTTTACTTTTTTCTCCAGGTAAATCATAAGATGACTCAAATTGTGAACGTCCTCTATCTGCCTTTTTATGTTTAGCATTTCCATAATTATCTGTTTCAAATAAATTGTTTGAAAAACTAGACTGTGGAGATTTGTAGTCCTGACTATTTGAAACCACATAGGTATTCTTCTTTTCAATCGAAACTGTTTTTTTATCAAGTTTAACCTTTTTTTCATGAAAAGCTGTTTTTGAAACTTTAGGTTCTGCTGAAATTTTTTCAGTCTCTAATACAGCCTCTTTCCCAAAATAATCAGGTGCATCAATTATTTCTACAGGATCAATAGCTATATTATTTTTTGTTTTTTTTCTAATAGAGTTATTTGGAAAAGATATCGGTTCATTGTAAACAAATCCATCATCTAATATATCTTTTAAAAATTCTCTATTTCGTTTCTTTTTAAGTTTCACTCCTACTTCATCATCATAAGCAGGAAAACGAAAATGTTCTCTTTTATCCGAAAGATTTAACATCGCTATCATTCCTTTAATTTCACTGTATACAGTCTATCATACTCGCTTTCAGAAAAAAACCATTATTAATTAATAAAACAAAAAAATGTTGGTTTAAATAAACCAACATTTTATTTTATATTGTGAAAAAGTTGCCAAATCATCGGAATATAGACATCAAATAAAGGAGCAATTATACAAAATAACAGAACACTTACAATTAACCCGCCTATCAATATACTTCCTACTTTTCTTGATTTTTTCAAGACAAAAAAGACGATAATAGCTAATAATCCAATTATTAAAATAATACCAAGTTCCTTAGATTCTAAATCAATTTTTTGTCCATTCATTAGTTTTGCAATAATTTGAGAATAAAAGAACCAAATAAGTTCAACAATATAAATAAATAGGACAGATTTTAAAACTAATTTTGATTTCCCTTGTGTATTTTTGCTAGCCATATCACTTCCACCTCCCATTTCATACTTTATGAAATGAATTATAACAAAATATTCCTGCTTTGTTAAATGAAAGATTGCACACAATCCGAAAAAGTTAATCCACTTAACCTTCATAATGCTGTTATTTATAAATTGTTCATATAAAGTATACTATTTATTTTTTATGAAAATAACCCGTTAATTTAAACTTCAGTTTTCATTAAGATAACTTTATTTAATAATTTTTGAAATCATAATTGGTGAATTTTCTAAAGTATCGGCAACCGGACAAGTACGGTTAATAAATGTCACAAATTTTTCGATTTCTTCCTCTGTATTATTAGCTTCAATAAAAAAATTAGTTGTGATTTTAGAGAAACCAATTTTAGCTTCTTTGTTTTTCCCCATAAAACCGTCAGGATCTAATTCCCCTTCAATTTCAATCTTAATCGATTTTAAATCAATCTTATGCATTCTTGCAAAACTCTTAGCCACAATTACTTTACAAGCACCTAAAGAGTTAAGTAAAGCTTCTACAGGATTCATCCCAGTATTTGTACCGCCTAAGTTTTTAGGTTCATCTAGTGTAAATTCAAATTCTCTAGATTTACATGATACTTGTAATCCATTAACACTTTCCACAACTGCTTCAAATTTTTCAATCGCCATTTTAAATTTCCCCCTAGTTTTCTTTTAACACTCCTAAGATAACATGAGTTTCTTTTTAGTTCTATCTTTTGTGAAAATAATTACAATTAACCGCAGTATATTAGAAAACGTTTCCTTTTGTTTCTCTATTTTGATAAAATAAGTAAAAAGGAGGCGTTGTATGAAAACAGGATCTGGTATTGGTATCGGTAATATATTGGCTTTTATTATTTCATACAGAAAGTGGAACAGTCTTGGTTGGGCACTTTTCCACGGCTTTTTAGGTTGGTTGTACTGTTTTTATTATTTTTTCACCTATGCTGGAAAATGAGTATGAAAAAAACACCTAAACCGTTAAAAGTTTAGGTGTTTTTCCTGTTATGTAGTACCACACTCAATTTAGTGCATACATATTTTTAATACTACGACTATTTCAAACCCTTATAAACCTTGATTTACAGGCGTTCATTCAACTCTTTAGCTAAATCTTCAAATCCTGGTTTACCTAGAAGAGCAAACATGTTAGCTTTATAAGCTTCCACACCTGGTTGGTCAAATGGATTCACGCCGTTTAAGTAACCTGAGATACCTACTGCGATTTCGAAGAAGTACATCATGTAACCTAAAGTATACGCATCAGTTTCAGGAATCGTTAAAACAAAGTTAGGAACATCGCCATCAGTATGAGCTAATAACGTTCCTTGGAAAGCTTTTGTGTTAACAAAATCAATCGTATTCCCTTGAATATATCCTAAACCATCTAAATCTTGATCCATTTCAGGAATCGTTAATTCATGACGTGCTTTATCAACTTTGATGACTGTTTCAAAGATGTTGCGACGTCCTTCTTGAATATATTGACCTAATGAATGCAAGTCAGTTGAGAAATTAGCGCTTGATGGGTAAATTCCTTTTTGATCTTTACCTTCTGATTCGCCAAATAATTGTTTCCACCATTCAGAGAAATATTGTAAGTTTGGTTCATAATTGATCAACAACTCAGTTACTTTACCTTTACGGTATAAAACGTTACGTAACGCAGCATATTGGTAAGCTTCATTTGTTGCTAAATCGTCATTGCTATAAGCAACGCGCGCGTCAGCAGCACCTTTCATCATACTATCAATATCAGCACCTGTAACAGCGATTGGTAATAAACCAACTGGTGTTAAAACAGTAAAACGTCCACCAATATCATCAGGAATAACAAAAGTTTCCCAACCCTCAGCATCAGCCTCAACTTTAACAGCTCCACGAGCTCTATCAGTTGTTGCGTAAATACGTTTGTTTGCTTCTTCTTTACCATATTTTTTAACTAGTAAATCTTTGAATACTCTAAACGCGATAGCTGGTTCAGTTGTTGTTCCAGATTTTGAAATCACGTTAACTGAGAAATCGCGATCACCAATCACATGGATTAAATCAGCTAAATATGAAGAACTAATGCTATTTCCAGCAAAGAAAACTTGTGGTGCTTTTCTTTCTTCGTTATCTAATAAGTTATAGAATGAATGATTCAAGAAATCAATCGCTGCTTTAGCTCCTAAATAAGAACCACCAATTCCGATTACTATTAGTACTTCTGAATCAGATTTGATTTTTTCTGCCGCTTTTTTAATTCTTGCGAATTCATCTTTATCGTAGTTTTCTGGTAAGTCGATCCATCCTAAAAAGTCATTACCTGCTCCAGTACCTTCTCTTAAAGCAGTATGAGCTGCAGTAACGCTTGCTTGCATGTAACCAAGTTCATGTTCACCAATAAATTTATCCATTTTAGAATAATCTAAACTAATATGAGACATAATCATCCTCCTATATTTTGTTGTGCCCTTAGACACGATTACCACTACATTTTACCATTTTTTTGAAATTTTGGTAGTTATTTTCAGCAAATATTTCAAAACTTGTTACCTGTAACAAATATCTATACCAATCCTTGGCTTAACATTGCTTTTGCTACTCTTTCAAATCCTGCAATATTAGCTCCGGCAACTAGGTCAAAATGTCCTACATATTCATTTGATGTATCGCGACAAGTTTCAAAAATATTTTTCATAATAAGATTTAACTCTGCATCTACTTTTTCAAATGTCCAAGGTAACCGCTGTGCATTTTGTGCCATTTCTAAAGCAGAGACAGCTACACCGCCAGCGTTTGCTGCTTTACCTGGGCAATAGATGACATTATTTTCTTTTAAGATTTCTAACGCTTCTAAAGTGGTTGGCATATTTGCCCCTTCAGCAACGATTTTAACGCCATTTTCAACTAATTTTTTAGCTAACTCAACGGGAATTTCATTTTGTGTGGCACACGGTAAGGCAATATCATATTGGAAATCTAGCTCCCAAACTGATTGACCTGGGTAAAACACTGCATTTGGACGACCTTCTAGATAAGTATTAATTCTTGCACGTTTTACTTCTTTAATTTCTTTTAAAAGAGCTAAATCAATCCCATCTGGATCAATAATCGAGCCTGACGAATCACAGCATCCATATACCGTTGCGCCTAAGTCTTGTGCTTTTTTAATCGCATAAATTGCTACATTACCACTACCCGAAACCATAACTTTTTTTCCTGTTAAACTATCATTTTGGTCTTCTAACAAATGTGAGACAAAATAAACTAAGCCATAACCTGTCGCTTCAGTTCTTGCTAAGCTACCCCAATATGACAAAGGTTTCCCTGTAATAACACCGGCATGATAACCATTTAAACGTTTGTATTCACCAAATAGATACCCAATTTCACGAGCTCCAACACCGATATCTCCCGCAGGAACATCTTCATTTGGTCCAATATATTTTTGTAGTTCTTGCATTAAACTTTGACAAAAACGCATGATTTCTCCATCAGATTTTCCTTTTGGATCAAAATCACTACCACCTTTACCACCTCCAATTGGAAGTGAGGTTAAACTATTTTTAAAAATTTGCTCGAAAGCTAAAAATTTCATAATACTTTGATTAACTGTTGGGTGCAATCTCATGCCACCTTTATAAGGGCCTAAGGCAGAATTATACTGAACACGATAGCCAATATTAACTTTCCACTCGCCACGATCATTCATCCATGGAATTCTGAATTCAATTATTCTTTCAGGAATTAAAAGCATCTCTAAGATGTTTTTTTCTACAAACTCTGGATTCTTGATTAAAAAAGGCTCTACTGTACCAAGAAATTCTTGAACTGCTTGAATAAATTCCTTTTGCTCTGGGTATTTTAACTTAAGATCTCTTTCCAAATTAGCTAAGTATTGTTTAGTTTCTGTCATATTATCACACACCTTTTCTTGATTAGTCATAGTATATCGTAATTTTTCAATAATACAAAAATTTTGTTTAAATTTTGTGTTAAAATAGGAAACGAAATACTAGGAGGTAAAACATGAATCACTTTGATGTAATAATAATTGGCGGTGGAACAAGCGGCATGATGGCAGCTATTTCAGCAGCTGAAAATGGTGCGAAAGTCGCTATTATTGATAAAAATAGAATGTTAGGCAAGAAACTTAGATTAACTGGTGGCGGACGTTGTAACGTGACAAATAACAGACCTCCTGAAGAAATCATAAATTTTATTCCTGGAAATGGAAAGTTCTTATACAGTGCTTTTTCTCAATTCACAAACTACGATATTATGGAATTTTTTGAAACAAATGGTGTTCCGTTAAAAGAAGAAGATCATGGTAGACTTTTCCCTGTAGAGAATACATCAAAAGCTATTGTTGAGGGACTTGCTAAAAAATTAAAAGAACTAGGCGTTACGATTATTATGAAATCAATTGCTAGAAGTATTAAAGCTGAAGATGGACAAATATCCAGTGTCACAACTGATTTAGGTGAGGAATACTTTGCTCCCTGTGTTGTTCTGACAACTGGTGGTAAAACATTTCAATATACTGGTTCTACAGGAGATGGTTATAAATTTGCTAAGAAATTTGGTCATACAATCACACCGCTTTTCCCTACAGAATCACCTATTAAATCAAATGATAAATTTATTTTAAATAAAACACTGCAAGGTTTATCTTTACGAGATATTAAGCTTTCAGTTCTAACGGATAAAGAAAAAACCATTGTTTTTCATGAGATGGATTTACTATTTACCCATTTTGGTATTTCTGGACCTGCTGCCTTAAGATGTAGCATGTTTGTAAACAAGGAGTTAGAAAAAGGAAATACTGAAGTACCACTTTCACTTGATGCTCTACCTCATCTTGAAGAAGATGACATCCTAAAAGAGATTGATTTACGTATTCAAGATCAAGGGAGTAAATCTATTAAAAATGGACTTAAAAACCTCTTACCAGAACGTTATTTAGAATTTTTATTAAATGAAGTCAATATTGACTCTTCTAATAGTTTAAAACAATTAACAGAAGTAGAAAAATTAGCGTTTGTCAGTAAGATTAAAAACTTTATGTTCACAGCTTATGATACCTATCCATTAGACAAATCATTTGTTACTGGTGGTGGAGTTGAACTTAAAGAAATCAGTCCTAAAACGATGGAAAGTAAATTAGTTAATGGTCTTTTTTTCGCCGGAGAATTATTAGATGTTAATGGATATACTGGTGGGTACAATATTACAGCTGCTTTTGTGACAGGACATGTTGCTGGTAAACACGCAGCTGAAGTTGCCAGTTATTTTAACTACTAACAAGGGTGGTAAAAAAAACGTTTTACTCCAAGCAACTGGAGAAACTTATAAACAAGCCGCGCTTTTT
>CAUQFM010000083.1:0-10598 GCA_963517295.1 uncultured Vagococcus sp. | reverse complement strand
AACTTGGTTTAATATATATTATGTAAACCAAAGAGTGAAATTTTAGTTTATTCTTAATTCTTATATTTAGTCCATCCACCCTCTTTAAAAAATTAAAATGATAAAAAAATACAAACACAGGAATTAATGCTATAATAAATAAGTAAAAAATAGATTTAGGAGCTGGAATATTTGAATAATAGTATACAAACCAAAGAAATAACATTAGAAACAATCAGAAACAACAGAGAAACTTTGATTAGCGGTAGAACTGCTTATTTTGCTGATCTAGTGAAAACTGCTGTGACTCTTAGTACTGAAATTGTAAACGAATCAAACGAACAGATAAAAGAATTAAAGTCAATGTTGATTACAGAAACTATCGCTATTATGACTGCTTCTTGGAGAAATACCCTACCCTTTAATCTTTTTGTATCTAAAGGTGCAGATGACTTTGCTAAGAGCTTAGGTGTGGACGATTTACGTAATCACAACTACAGTTTAAAATTTAGCATGGACAAAATTATTGAAAGAATTGAAGAGCCTAGTTTTCTTGCTGTAGCAGAGAATTTAAGCGATCAAGACGTTGCTAAATTAAATAAATCATTAAGTAAAGATGATACAGTTTTAAATTCTAATGTCATGCTTCACTGGGAACATGCGTACACTGGAAGAATGTTCACTACAGATGTTACATCATTAATTAAAGAGCTAAGTGATAATAATGCTACTGACGAAGTTATTTTAAAATCTGTTCAAACTTTAGTTGAAAAACAAGCTATTGTTTGGATTCTAAAACCAGAAAATTACGTTATCACTGAAAAAGGATACAAAGATACTAGACAACCAAACTGGGAGTCTGCTTATAAAGAATGTGGTATTGAATTAAGTGAAACATCAAAAGAAGATTACAGCAAAAGCTTCAATAAAGAATGGTAATCAATCACAGTAACACCGAATCAATCTGAGAATAATCTTAGATTGATTTTTTTATTGCTTCCCTCTTTCTCTTCGAGGTACAATAAAAATAAAGGAGAAAAAAATGTTATTACTTATTGCTGAAGATTTTATAATTCTAGAATCGATTCCTCTTGTCCTTCCCTATTATGAAGAACTGGTTTATAAAACACGACAAGAACCTGGGTGTATTTCTTATGAATTGACGAAAGATTTAAAAAAAGAAGGCCATTTCTTATTTCTAGAACGCTGGACGGATGAAGATGCTTTGAATCTACATACTCAGACAGAACATTTTAAACGTCTAGTCCCTTTAATCAATCAACATATTAGTCAAAAAGCTAAATATACACGTATGGAGATAGTCCAATAAAAAGAACCTGAAGTATAATTTCAGGTTCTTTTTATTGGACTATTCTTTATCTTAATAACAACTTTTTCATATCTACTATCACCTTTCTCTCACTGTGATTAGTCTAAACTGAGTTGTTGCCACACAGTCAAGAAAAAACTTTATTCATGTTTTCTATTTTCAAAACGTTCAACTTTGGAACGATTACCACATATTTTCATCGAACACCATTTTCTTCTGCCATTTTTATTAATAAACAATAGCGGACAACTATCATTAGCACATCGGCTTAATTTATTTAATTCTTTGGATTCAATGAGTTCTGAGAGCGATAAAAAAACTAATGCTTTAATTCCTTCTAAACCATATTTAGTAGGTACGTAAATAACTTTTTTCTCTACAAAAATAAGTGAAAAAGGATTATCCAACGTTTCTTCTTCGATTAGTTTTTTTATTTTATCTTCAGTTATCTCTCTATTAATAAAACTAACTAATAATTCATGTAAATAATTTCTAAATATGATTACAGAATCTAGCGTATCTATGCCTTCTATGTAAGTACTAAAAATCGAAAGCTGTGTATTATATGATGCGCCTTTTTCGATGGGTGACTCTGACCATTCTTTCAAATTATCTACTGAGTCAATTAATTCTATTATTTTTCCATTCCTCGTTAAGCGAGTATTCAAAAAATTTAATGCAAAATTATCTGTTATATTTGGAAATGTATCTATCATAATCATCACCTTCTCTAAAACATTATATCACATAAAGTTTAAAACTAACCTATAAAAAATACATATACAAGTTATATTTTATATAACTAACCTGTTATTACATTTTTAAAGGTTAGTAAATTGACTATAAAAAAAGAAAACCGAAATGATAAACCTCGATTTCTTTTTTTATAACATTCTTTCCTTTTCTAAATTTATCCAATAACGTTCTATATTGGTTTGATTTGAAAGAATTATATTCTCTAATATTCCACCACTCGATACAATAACAGATCTAGAAAAATCATTATTTGATTCACATGTTAGTAGGACACGTAATTGCCGTAATTCAATTTTTGAGAAACGTAATACCTCTTTTAGAATTTGTTTAGCGTACCCTTTACCTCGATAAGGCTTACTTACAGCGTACGCAATATGACCTCCATTTAGTTGAAGCTGTCCAGTTAAATAATGATTTATACTAGCAACACCCACTAAATTATTTAAGTCATCTATAGCCATAAATTGTGTTACTTTTATCTGTTTTTTTGATGGCTTTATTTCATTTTTTATAACTTGTTTTCTCCATTTAGTAATATCCAACACTGTTGTTAAACCAGAAGAGCCATGAATTAATTCTTTGTCTTGTAAAAATAACTTTCTAAAGTTAAGAAGCTGTTGATTTGTGACTTGTTCTACCTTGACTAGTTTAATATTCATCTAATTCTCCTAACTTAAAAAACTACAAATTGCCGCAATTAAGACATACATTTTAGGTTCGAAAGAGAAAAAGCGACTTGCTTTAAATAGAGGGATTGGCGTTACTTTTTTTAAAAGCCATTTTGATATAGCTAAGTAAATAAACCATCCGATAACAGCTCCTAAAGTATTAGTAATGAGATCATTAATATCTGTTGCTCTAAATCTGGTAAATAATTGACTTAACTCAATAAATAAGGATAAGAAAAAAGCATATTTTAACGTTTCTTTAAACGAACGATATTTGCTCCACATAAGAGGTAATAAGAATCCTAGCGGAACAAACATAAGGATGTTTAAATAATCTGAGTGAAGCATTCCTGTCCCGAATGGAACAAAACTAATATTTGGATTAAAAATATTCCCTTGTACATTAAGGACTCGCTGCCAATTAGATAAGCTTGGAAACCCAATAATTTCTTTTAACATAATCATTAAGTAGAGCATTAAGCCATATCCTAGAATATAATGATTAATCTCCCGGTAATGCAATATTTTAAATAGTCTTTTTTGCTGTTTATAGTTATAAATGGTTAATACAATAAAAGATAAGGCTAAACTTAACATAAAAAAACCTCCTTAGCTTCCATTATAGCGTAAGGAGGTTCTGATTTTTATCAGACTTTAGAACTAATTTCAGGTTTACATATTACTAATATATTAAAAGAAAGACAAGACATCTGCCATTGTTAATTTTTCTTTTTCTTGCTTATTAAAATCTTTTTTTATTTTACCTTGTTCTAATACTAATAGTCGGTTCCCATATTTTAAAGCATCTTCCATTCTATGTGTGATCATTAAACAAGTTAAATGATTTTCTTCTATAATATTATTTGTTAAAGTCATCAAGTGTTTGGCAGTTTTAGGGTCTAACGCTGCTGTATGTTCGTCCAGCAAGAGTAAGGTTGGTTTTTGTAGTGTGGACATTAATAAGCTTAATGCTTGTCTTTGTCCTCCTGAAAGATCTCCTGTAGGTGTATCTAAATGATTTTCTAAACCATTACCAATGGTTTTACAAAGATCGCTAAATTGCTCTTTTTTATTCCCTATTTTTCTTAATGAAAACCCTCGTTTTTCCCCTCTTAAACTAGCGATGAGCAAGTTTTCAGAAACAGTCATTCGAGGTGCTGTTCCCATCTTCGGGTCTTGAAATACTCGTCCAATAAACTTTGCTCGTTTTTCCTCTGAAAATTGAGTGATAACTGTTTCGTTGATTATTATTTCACCCGAAGTTAAGAGTAAATTCCCACTAATCGAATTGAATAGCGTTGATTTACCTGCTCCGTTTCCTCCAAGAATTGTGATAAAATCACCCTGGTTGATTTCTAAATTTAATTGATCCATAATCCGCATGCCCGAATCAGTTACTTTGATACCGTCTTTGATGGTTAATATAGGTGATGTCATTTAATAACCTCCTTCTTAGGAAAAATTTTATCTTTAATTTGTGGAACCATTAAACATATCGCTAAAATAAATGATGAGTATAACTTCAGATAAGTTGTGTCAAATTTTAGTTTGATTACGACTAAAATTAAAAGTTGGTATAAAATACTACCGATAACAATCGCAATTAAGCGTTCCGGCAAAGTTAAATTACCAAATAATAATTCTCCTAAAATAATAGAAGCTAGTCCAATAACAATGATCCCCACTCCTTTATTCACGTCTGCATAACCTTCACTTTGAGCAATCAAAGCACCTGAAAGAGCTATAATACCGTTTGAAACCATCAAACCCAAAATTTTCATTCGATCTGTATGGATCCCAAAAGATTTAGCCATCGCTTCATTATCTCCTGTCGCAACGTAAGCTTGACCTATGTTAGTTGTTAGAAAAAAGATAATACCACCAATAACAACTACTAAGACAATAAGAGAAATGATGATTTTATCGAAATTAGGTGGTAAATTTAGAAAATTTAAACTATCAAATATTTTTTTCTGATTCAATAGTGAAAGATTTGGTGATTTCATGATAAACAAAATAACAGAATTCAAACCGCTCATCACTAATATTCCTGAGAGAATAATTGGGATTTTTCCTTTTGTAAATAATAAACCTGTCGTAAGTCCAGCTAACACTCCAGCTATAACACCTAACAGAGTTGCCATTATAGGTGTTATGCCATGTGTAATTGCGGTAACACAAACCGCACCACCTAATGGAAAGCTTCCCTCAGTTGTTAAATCTGGAAAATTAAGTATTCTAAAGGTTAAAAATATACCTAATCCCAGAACAGCCCATAGAAATCCTTGTGCAATCGTCGATACAATCATTTGTCATTTCCTCCTTTGATAATAGCTTTATCCATAACATTATCTGGTATTGTAATATTTAATAATTCAGCTTGTTTTTTATTTACAATCGTGTCACCTGTATCAAATATATAAATAGGTGTATCTTTTGGTTCTTTATTACCTTTTAAAATATCAGCTACCATCTTACCAGTCTGAACACCTAACTGATGTTGGTTAATACCTACTGTTGCCAAACCTCCCTGTTCAACCATCGTATCAACAGAAGGAATAATTGGAATTTTATATTGATTGCCTACATCAACAATTGTTTGCATTGCATTAGCCATCGTATTGTCTGTTGGTAAATAGATAAAATCAACTTCTTTAGCCATAACTTGCATCATCTGTGGAATCTCATTTGTAGAAGGCACTGCATATTTTTTGACATCATATCCTTCTTTTGTTGCAATTTCAGATATTTTATCCACTTGATAAGCTGAATTATCTTCTGCTGATGAATAAAGAACACCCATTTTTTTCTTTCCTGGTAAAAGCGTATCAACTAAATCTAATTGCGCTTTAACTGGTGATTGATCGCTGACACCTGTAATATTTCCTCCTGGTTTATTATTGTCTGCAACTAATCCCGCACTTTTAGGATCACTAATTGCTCCTAATACAATGGGGATATCCTTAGTTTGATTAGCGAGCGCCTGTGCAGCTGGTGTAGCTATTCCCACAAGAATATCTGATTTTTCGTTTAACAAATGTTGGCTCATGCTTGTTAACTTGCTTTGATCTGCTTGTCCATTTTGAAAAACAATTTTCACTGTTTTTCCATCTTCGTATCCTTGTTCTTTCAATTCATCAATTAACCCTTGATAAATTTGGTCCAGAGCTGGATGGCTTACAAATTGTAAAACACCAACTACCGGAATATCAGATTTTTTATTATCCTCCTCCAATTTTTTATTATCCATGATAAAACTAGCAATTAAAAAACTGAATAATAAGATAAGTGTTACGTTTAATTTTCTATTTTTCATTTTTATATTTCCTCCCTTTGAATAAAAAAAGAGCGATAACCTATTACTGGTTATCGCTCATCTATTGTTATAGACAAAACAAAAACCGCATAATCTATGCGGTATAATTCATCTTTACCCAACATAGATACATATTTTTAGAATGATTTCTAAAAAGCTGTACCCACGCCAAATGATTAGCCTAAATACAACTATCTACGCCAAGTTTGCCATGAAAAACTATTAAATTTAAAATCTGGAAATTTATTTGTTATTTGCTTCATGACAATCCCTCTTTCGTTAAAATAATAAACACATCTTACCCATAAAAAATATAAAAGTCAATATATAATTACTCAAATTCAACTTCGGAGGTATGAGTTCCTCCGCTAGGATTAGGATTAAAATCAAGTTCATCCTTCTTTTCAATACGTTTTGGTTTTTTTTGTGGAATTTTAGGATTAATCATCGCATTTACTTGGTCAACTAATTCTGAAGTTCCATTTTTTAACGTATCAAACGCATAACGTTTCGATTCTTTTCCGTTTTCAATCAATAAAAAATTATTTTTTTTATCTAATTTTAAATTATCAATGCTTTTTTGATTACCATAAATCGGTTGATAAATATAAACTATTTCTGGAAGTCCTTCTATTGATTTAGTTTCATTAAACATTTTTTCAAGTTCACCGTAACCTTTATTGTCAGTAGGATCAATAATCCCTAAAATAACAGATTCTTTACTGGTTAACATCGCATTAATTTCAGTATTTTTAATACTTTTAAACTGTTTATTCTTAAATGTTACTTTTGCTACTGACTCTATTTGTTTCTCTCTTATTGTTTCTCTATATGCCGAAACAAATGAATTACTAATAATTAAAAAAGCTATGACTACAACTATTATTGCTACCGTTTTTTTCTTTTTTAATACGGTTAATAATTGGCCTGCTAATCCTCCACTATTCGTAGTCTTTGCCTTCATTGAATAACCACCTTATTTTGTTAATAATCCTATTATAACTCAAAATTAAAAGATTGAGAATACCAAGTATTAGAAAAACAGCAACGTATCTTGTTAGATATTTAGTTTTCACTATATTTTTAACTCATAATAGTATATAATAGTTTAATTGAAAAGCTATTTTTAAAGATTAGGAGAGACATTATTTTGACAAATGAAATTAAGAAATGCCCTAATTGTGGTCATCAATTCAAAACTGGAGAAGAGTATTGTCCAAACTGCGACCTTTTTATTCCGATGAATGAACAAAATGAAAATGACGCAACTTTTGACCCTGAAAAAACACAAACGTTTAAAGCGTTCAAACAAACTGAAAATACACCCGAAGAAAATTTTAGTGAACCAACTTTTAAACATCGTGGTAAAACAGCAGAAGATGATCCAACAGATATCACTGAAGAAACCGAAGTGGTAAAAGAACCGTTAGAAGAAACAAAAGAAGCTGTCACTGAACAAACACAACCGTTCTCTACTGAAGAATCTGTTGAGAAAGAAACGATTGATCTACCCGTTAACGAAGAAGAACCAACTAATACTCATTTTGAAGAGCAATTAGAAGAAAAAGAAACGCTAGAAGAAATTCAAGAACAACCATTAATCAATGAAGTCGATTTAGTCAACGTTTCTGAAGACAAACCGGTTGAAGTTAGACATGATAAAGAACAGCCTGCTTCGAATAAAAAGAAAACTAAAACGATTATTGGAATGTCTGCTGCTGTTGTCTTAATTGTAGGCGGATTAACTTTCTACTCTACTCAACAAAAAAAGAATGAAGAAAAAGCGACAACAGAACTTGTTTCAACTACTGAGCTGAACCTTAGTTCTCTATACAATTCGTCTGAACATATTTTCTTAAAAAAGAACGTTACTCAAGATGATATCAAAAAAGCTAAAGAATCTTTAGAGAAACTAAAAGGTAATAAAGATTACGCAGATTTTAAAAAAGAATTTGATACTGTTGAAGAAAAGTTTAATAAGCAAAATGCGCTAAATAAAGTTTTCAAAAAACCAATTATCAATTCAGATCAATTAGATACTAAAGTTTATGTCAAAAATGCTGATAAATTATCCATGAATAAAATTGCAACTGAAAAAGATGGCTTTGACATTCTTTACAACAAAGCATTTGCTGAGGCAGAAGAACAAAAGTCTTTACTAACTAAAGCTAATGATAGTTTATCTGTTGTTTACAAAGAAGATCAGGTTGTTAAAGACGCTTCAATAGAACAATACGAGGATGCTGAAAAAGCAATTAAATCAGTTAAAGATCCAGAAGCCAAAAAAGACTTCTCTGAAAATCTTGATAAGGTAAAATCTTTCTTAGATGAAAAAGAAAAGCAAAAACAAGCCGAAGCTGAGGCTTTTGCTGCTGAACAAGCAAAAATAGTTCAACAAGAACAGCAAATTGAAGCAAAACCAAATAACAATAGCAATAACTACAATAATAATGGGGCTTTTAAAGAGACAGACCCTAATTCTAAATGGGGAAATCGTAAAGATGGCAGTATCAATAATGACGATTCTGCTTGGGCTTGGAATCCTGGTATTCAAGACAAAGTTGTTTCAGAAGTTATTAGTCGTGGTTATGTAGCTGAAGGTGGTTACTATCTAGAGCCTGTTTATATCGAAAATGGCGAAGGATTCTACAACCTGTACGCTACAACAAATTCAAAAATATTCCCGAAAAGTAAAGCAGAAGAATTTCCACTTTACGTTGTAACAATCAATGCTAAAACTGGTTGGTTTAAAGGTAACGGACCAAATTAAAAAGGCTAAATAGGGAAATAACAATTTAGTTGTTATTTCCCTATTTTTATTAAATTTAAAGGAGAATCTATATGTCATTTGATGGTATATTTACCCACTTAATATCAAAAGAATTAGTTAATGAACTTGTTGGTGGACGTATCTCAAAAATCCATCAACCTTACGAGAATGAATTAATGCTAGTCATTAGAAATAATGGTAAAAATCATACCTTACTTCTATCAGCTCACCCTTCTTACTCTCGTGTTCAATTGACTGAAATTAATTATAAAAACCCATCTACTCCGCCTAATTTTTGTATGGTAATGAGAAAATACCTAGAAGGCAGTTTGCTCGAATCTATTTCTCAAATTGAAAATGATCGTGTGTTACAGTTTTCTTTTTCTAGTAGAAATGAAATCGGAGACTTAGAAAATATCATTCTTACAATCGAACTCATGGGACGTCATAGTAATATTATTTTATTTAATCAATCGTCTAATAAAATAGTTGATGCTATTAAACATGTTGGTTCGAGTATGAATAGTTATCGTACGATATTGCCAGGTGCTGATTATATTTATCCACCTAAACAAGAAAAAATAAACCCTTTCGAGATTCCTTACAATCAATTATTTGAATTAATGAATACAGCAGATAATATAGATGTTCCATTTATTCAAGATAATTTTCAAGGATTCGGGAAAGATACCGCTTCTGAATTAGCTTATCGAACAAATTTAGATTTAAAAAATAAATTTAATATTTGGCAAGCATTTTTTTCTGAGTTATCGGAACAAACTAATCCATGCCTCTATCAATCGGAAAGTAAAGAATTTTTCACACCAATCCCCTTCTCATCAAACGATAACCCTTTTATTTCTTATGACTCATTAAGTCATTTATTAGATGGTTTCTATGAAGGAAAAGCTGAAAGAGATCGCGTCAAACAACAAGCAGGAGAACTTTTTAAAAAAATTAAGAATGATTTAGCTAAAATTAAAAAAAAGGTAAAAAAATTCGATCAAGCTTTAATTGATGCAGATAATGCTGAAATTTTTAGAATTAAAGGGGAACTTTTAACAACTTTTTTACATGAAGTACCACGTGGAGCTAAAAAAGTTACTTTATTAAATTACTATGAAGAGAATCAACCCATTGAAATTTCACTAAATGAAGCCCTGTCTCCTAATCAAAACGCTCAAAAATATTTCCAACGCTATCAAAAATTAAAAAATAGCGTTAAAATTGTTAAAGAACAGCTTGAAAAAGCTAATTTTGAGCGAATCTATTTGGAATCTGTCGCTGATCAACTTGAATTAGCCTCACCAAAAGATATTGATTTAATCAGAGAAGAATTAATTGCCGAAAAATATATTAAAGATCGACAAAAAAAGAAAAAACAAAAAATCAAAAAAAGTGAGCCTGAAAAGTTCATATCTTCAACTGGTTTAACGATTTTTGTAGGGAAAAACAACCTTCAAAATGATCAATTAACTCTGAAATCAGCTAGAAAAACTGATACATGGCTACATGCGAAAGATATTCCTGGTTCACACGTTATTATTAATAGTAACGAGGTTGATGAAGAGTCGATTTTGGAGGCTGCTAACTTAGCTGCTTATTATTCAAAGTATCGACTTTCCGCACAAGTTCCTGTAGACTATGTATTAGTGAAACACATAAAGAAACCAAACGGGGCAAAACCCGGTTATGTTATATATGAAAATCAAAAAACGCTCTTTATTACACCTAATAAAGAAAAAATAGATAAAGCGTTATTAAATGGAGGACAATTAT
>CAUQFM010000082.1:0-10711 GCA_963517295.1 uncultured Vagococcus sp. | reverse complement strand
AAACAAGGTCGTTTCCGTCAAAACTTACTTGGTAAACGTGTTGACTATTCTGGTCGTTCAGTAATCGTTGTTGGACCATTCTTAAAAATGTACCAATGTGGTTTACCAAAAGAAATGGCAATTGAATTGTTTAAACCATTCGTAATGCACGAATTAGTTAAACGTGAAATTGCAAGTAACATTAAAAATGCAAAACGCCAAATCGAACGTCAAGAAGACGCTGTTTGGGATGTATTGGAAGATGTTATCAGAGAACATCCAGTATTACTTAACCGAGCACCTACGTTACATAGACTTGGTATCCAAGCTTTCGAACCCGTTTTAGTTGAAGGTCGCGCGATTCGTCTTCACCCATTAGTATGTGAGGCTTATAATGCCGATTTTGATGGGGATCAAATGGCGGTTCACGTTCCTTTAAGTGAAGAAGCACAAGCAGAAGCTCGTTTACTTATGTTAGCGGCTCAAAATATCCTTAACCCTAAAGATGGTAAACCAGTTGTTACACCATCTCAAGATATGGTTCTTGGTAACTACTATTTAACAATGGAAGAACCAGGACATATTGGTGAAGGAATGATCTTCAGAAACTTAGATGAAGTTGTTATAGCATGGAGAAATGGCTACGTCCACTTACATTCTCGTATTGGTTTACAAACAAGCTCAATGCCTGAAAAACCATTCACTGAATGGCAACGTGATCGTATCTTAATTACGACTGCTGGTAAAGTTATCTTTAATGAAATTATGCCACCAGAATTTCCATACTTAAATGAACCAACTGATTATAACTTAACGGTTAAAACGCCTGATACGTACTTTGTAGAAGCTGGAACTAATATTCCAGAACATATCAAAGCACAAGAAAAAATTGGACCATTCAAGAAGAAAAACTTAGGTAATATCATTGCTGAAGTCTTCAAACGCTTCAAGATTACTGAAACATCTAAAATGTTAGATAGAATGAAAGATTTAGGTTACAAGCACTCAACTTATGCAGGTATGACTGTAGGGATTGCGGATATCGTAGTTTTACATGAAAAACAAGGCATGATTGAAGAAGCTCATAAGCAAGTGGACGCTGTAACTAAACAATTCCGTCGTGGTTTAATCACTGATGATGAACGTTACGAAAGAGTCATTGCTATTTGGAACGCAACGAAAGACGCTATCCAAGTTAAGTTAATGGAGAGTTTAGACGATCGTAACCCAATCTTCATGATGAGTGACTCTGGTGCCCGTGGTAATATTTCCAACTTTACTCAGCTTGCTGGTATGCGTGGACTTATGGCTGCACCGAATGGTCGAATCATGGAATTACCAATTGTTTCTAACTTCCGTGAAGGTTTAACGGTCTTAGAAATGTTTATCTCTACCCATGGTGCTCGTAAAGGTATGACAGATACGGCTCTTAAAACAGCCGATTCAGGTTACTTAACACGTCGTTTAGTTGATGTGGCCCAAGACGTTATCATTCGTGAAACAGATTGTGGTACGGATCGTGGATTAGATATTAAAGCAGTTAAAGAAGGTAATGAAGTCATTGAAACATTAGAAGAGCGTATGTTAGGACGTTACACTCGTAAATCAGTGAAACATCCAGAAACAGGCTCAATTATTGTTGCAGCTGGCGATATTATTACTGAAGATATTAGTAAAGAGATTATAGAAGCAGGAATTGAAGAAATTTCAATTCGCTCAGTCTTTACATGTAATACAAAACATGGTGTATGTAAACACTGTTATGGTCGTAACTTAGCAACTGGTTCTGAGGTTGAAGTTGGAGAAGCAGTTGGAACAATTGCTGCCCAATCAATCGGTGAGCCTGGTACTCAGTTAACAATGCGTACTTTCCATACGGGTGGGGTTGCCGGAGATGATATTACTCAAGGTTTACCTCGTATCCAAGAAATTTTTGAAGCACGTAATCCTAAAGGGGTTGCTATTGTTTCAGAAGTAGCTGGAGAAGTCATTGAAATTTCTGAAGACGCGACTGATCGTACAAAAGAAGTTATTGTTAAAGGGATAACAGATACAAGAACATATAGTGTTCCTTATACTTCTCGTATGAAAGTTGCGGAAGGTGACATCATCGAACGTGGAACACCTTTAACAGAAGGATCAATTGAACCTAAACAGTTATTAACAATTACTGATGTGTTAACTGTGGAAAACTACTTACTTAAAGAAGTACAAAAAGTGTACCGTATGCAAGGGGTAGAAATCGGCGACAAACATATCGAAGTAATGGTTCGTCAAATGTTACGTAAAGTTCGTATCATGGATCCAGGTGATTCTGATATCTTACCAGGTACATTGATTGATATTAATGAGTTTAAAGAGCGTAACTACAATACCTTAGTAGCAGGTGGAACACCAGCAACTGGTCGCCCAGTGTTATTAGGTATTACAAAAGCGTCTCTTGAAACAAACAGCTTCTTATCAGCTGCATCATTCCAAGAAACAACACGTGTGTTAACGGATGCTGCAATTCGTGGTAAGAGAGACCATTTACTTGGACTTAAAGAAAATGTTATCATTGGTAAAATCATACCAGCTGGTACAGGTATGCCTAAATACCGTAACATGGAACCAAAAGAAGTGGGCGTTGCTAGTGAAAATGTTTATAGTATTAGTGACATTGAAGCGCAAATGGCAGCTGCTGATGCATTAAAATCACAAGATTAATTATTTGAATAATATGGAGGCTGACCCTAGATGTCAGCCTCTTTTTTTTATCTAAAAATAAGAGTAACAACCATTAACCCAAACGTTAGAAAGGGAACGAAAGGAAGTTTACGAATAGTTTTACTAAAAATAAATTGATAAAACAGAATAAAAATAATGCCTAAGAAAGAGGCTATTAAGATTATCTCTAAACATTGGATCAAATTTAAGAAAAGGGCCCAACTAATGAGTAATTTGATATCTCCACCACCAATGCTATCAGGCATAAATTGAGTCAGTATCAAGAAAAAAAGAAAAATAAAAACAGGTGTGGATAAACTGTGGATAGAAAAAGAATGATTTAAGTGAAAAAATAGGTAAGCAATAAAGGAAAAGAAATACAGGATTTTAGGTTCAACAATCATGTAAAGAATATCAGTTAAACTAAGTGTGAGGCTCATTATCAACAGTAAAAAAAGATAAATAGTGGTGATTTTAAAACCAATAGTAAGCTTAAATAGCAAAACTAAACTTCCTGTTAGTAACTCGAATAGACTGTGGTAAATAGGGATTTTTTTAGTACAATGACGGCATTTATTTTTATTGAAAATTAGCACATATAAGGGGATTAAGTCCAAGTGATCAAGAGTAGTATGGCAATGATCGCATTCTGAGCGCGAATAAATAAAATCTTTATGGATAGGGATTCTTTTGGCTAAGACACCTAAAAAAGAACCCAATAAAATGCCGCTGAAAAAATAAAGTATCATTATTTTTCCTCCTTTACAATATAATTTACGTTAAAAAGCTCTTTTTCTTTTAAAAATCATAATATATTCAAGATATTGTGCTATATTGTGTTCAATGGGAAATTAGGAGAGAAAAAGAATGAAAAAGAAAATTATGGTACTGATTCCTTTTTTTATTGTGCTATTTTTAGTGACTGGTTGTGGAAAAAAAGGATTAACGGGTGAAGAAATAGCCAAAGTATTTATTGAAAATTTTATTTATGAAAAAGAAGCAGATAAATTTAAAGAAAATTTAGTTGAAGGAGACTTATTGAGTAAGCAGCTTAGTATTATGACTGATGGTTTTCAAGAGAGTTTTTCAGAAGTTTTTGATCCAATATCTGGTCCTTTATCAACCAAAGAAAAAGAAAAGATTTCTTCTGGATTGATGAAAGAAGTGCGAGGGAAAAGTGAGTATGATTATATTGTAAAAGAAGAGTCAAAAAATAATATCATGGTGACTTATAAAATAAAAGGATTTGATTATTCAAATCTAGTTGAGACAACACTGAAAGGTGTTTCTAAGGAAATAAAAATGAGCAATAGTTCAGAACCAGATCAAACAAAAAGAATGATCTTATCTGCCTTTTCAGATGCTTTAGATAAAGGCAAAGTAATGGAAAAAGAAACGAAGGTTACTGTAAACTTTAAAAAAGAAAAAAAGAAATGGGTCCTAGCTGATAACCAAGATGAAACCTTAGAAGTCTTGTTGCTTTCTTTTATTACAGGTTATAATGATAAAAAAGAGTATAGTAAGGAAATGACAAATACGGTTCAACGATCGGTAACTCAGGCGAAAAGTAGTCTTTAAATCATTTCATTGTCCACTACCTTTAAAAAGTGGTAGACTGAATATATAAAATCATGTAAGGAGAGTTTTAATTATGAGTAATGTAAAAACAAAAGAAGTACTGAACCAAACTGTTGCAGATTTGAGTCAATTTTCGGCTGTTATTCACCAAGCACATTGGTACATGCGTGGGACATCATTTTTAACGCTACATCCTAAAATGGATGAATTCATGGATGAGGTTAATGGTTATTTAGATGTTGTTGCGGAAAGATTGATTACAATTGGTGGTAGTCCATATTCAACACTAAAAGAATTTTCTGATCACACTAAAATTAAAGATGAGGCTGGTTCTTATGATAAGACGATGGTAGAACGTTTGTCTATCATTTTAGAAGGTTTCCATTATTTAAGAAATCTATGTACAGAAGGTATTCGTATTACTGAAGAAGATAACGATCATGTATCCCAAGATATTTTTATTGATATCAAAGGAAATGTAGAAAAAACAATTTGGATGCTTCATGCTGAGTTAGGCACTGCTCCAGAATTATAAATACGAGATTCAGGGTAGATCAAAAATTATTTTGATCTTATCCTGAATCTTTTTTTATTGTAATCGAATTAAGTGTACGTAAATCACCGTTATCTTTATTAATTTATCCGAAAAACTACCGATACAATTAATGAAGTTAATAATTAAGGGTGGGGGATTTAACGTGTCAAAGTTTAAAAAAGTTGTTTCAGTTCTGTTAGTGATTATTGGTATTACAGGTTTTGTAGTAGAAGCAAAAATGGTAAGCTCAGGGAAAAAAAAGAAAGAAATAACGATGGTGACAAACGTTACAAAAGAATACGATGCTCAATCGTCTTCTAAAAAAAAGGAGTCAACAAGTTCAAAAAAAGTAGAGATTACAAAAGAAACAACATCTGCTAAAGAAGTGAAAGAAACACCTACAAAAGAAAGTTCTTCTGAAAAAAAAGTGGATATTCCAGTTGAAGAGGTTAAGTCTGTAGTAAACATTGTTGAACCAGTGCCAGAAGAAAAGACTGAAGAAGTTGTCGAAGAGAAATTAATTGAAGTTAAAAGTCAACAATATACACCAAATAGTATTGGGATTAACGGTATGTTTCGAAACTATCTACCTATTGGGCGTGGAAATAGCGTCGACGTAGTGGAGCATTATATTAATGGTGGTAATTTGATTACAACGGTTGGTTCCTATAATCCTTATGAGAATCAAACAACGTATTTTGGTGGTCATAATCCAGGTATTATGGATTATATGGAGCAAAATTTATCAGTAGGTTCTATGGTAACTGTAACTGATAGTAAAGGGCAACCATTTGACTATCAGGCTGTTGATTATACGATTGTTGACATATACGGAGAAGGTGTCCTCGGATCGATTGGAATGAGTGCGATTGATTTGTATGAATTTGGTAGTAATCAAAGATCTTTAGCAATTCAATATTGTTTATCGAATAGTGATTTAATGGTTATGTGGTATTTATTACCATTATTTTAAAAAAATACAGGTTGAAGCTGACTTAAACGTCATTTTCAACCTGTATTTTTATTTAATTTTTCGTTTAGAAAGAAAATAGTAATAACCACTAAAAGAACCAATTCCAAGAATAAAGAGTAAACTACCTGGAATAATGCCGGGAGGTAAGAAAGAAAGTTCAATACTATGTTTTCCTTTTGGTACATTAAAAGTAAGGAAAGCGTCTTTGAAATCTTTTGTTTTAACTTTTTTTCCATCAATTTTAGCCGTCCATCCTTTGTCATAAGGAATAGTTGTCATTAAAACTTGATCTTCTGGTGTTTCAATAGTTGCTTTCGCTTTTCTACCAGATACGTTGAAATCAAGCGCATGATTATTAATTTCTTTCATCGCACTTTGATACTTGTTAGTATCCATTAGAACGACAGGTGGATCAATCAAGTCCACATCTTTTGTTCCGTATAGTTCTAAACTAAAACGAAGCGTAGAATCTTTTTCAAAATAACCTAAATTATAATATTGACCTGTAATATTGATTTGACTCTTATAGCTGCTTCCTTGAGAACGAATCGTTGCACTTGAACTCTCGATTTGACCAAAATCACTAGGAAATAAACTTAGATAAGCTTGATTACCAGCTGGAATAAAAATATCGTAGTCAATTACTTTAGCAATATTAGGCTTGATTTCTTTAAAAGATACACGGTTATTCTCTTTGTGAACAATACTGGTGTTTTTACTATCAACAAGAGTTGGTTTAGAAAAACTAAAATAAGTATCGTTATAATTAGATAACTGATTAATTAAAGCTGTTTGGGCACCTAGGTTATCATTTTTAGGGAACTTAGTTTTATATAAGTTTTCTCCTGTTAAAACACCAAGTGGCATGGCATAATCATTTTCATAAAGTTGATATTTACCAGCTTTACCAGTGGAATTAAAGCCAAATTTGTTAACAGGTTGATCGCTAATATTATGTTTAATACCAACTAAACTATCCATAAATAAAGTGTTGTTTTGGTATCTAGTATTTAAACTAGTTCCTCTTGAACGGTAACCAAGATCATTCAAGAAAGTTGATGAATGACGATTTCTAATGGAAGAAAACATGCTAACACCACTAAAACCATAGTTAAAGCTATCGTTTGAAGAGATAGGAGCAAGTGATTCTAATCGGTAAAAATTATCTTTATTAGCATCATCAGCTTTATCAACTAGCTTTTTATAGTTAGGATAAGGCTCAGAATATAAACTTCTTGAAGCATAATTCCAGTCTGTTAAAATACCATTAAGCATGTAAGATGTATTAAGGAATGCTTCACCTGACACCATTAATAATAGTAAAACAGCTAATTTTTTTCCAGATAGTTTTTTTAATTGGAAAAAGATAATGGCTGTTAAGTAGAGTAAGATAAACAAAATGGTGACAAGTAACTGAGTGAGTGACGCAAACTCATAGCTTCCTTTTGGAGCGGTTAATTTAGCTAGAACAAACAGAATCGGCAAGATGAGAGCGATACTAACAAGTGCTCCGCTATCGTCTTTAGAAAATTTTTCCCAGCCGTAACCAGCTAACATGACCACTAAAAAGGAGAACAAAAAACTGAATCTGAAAAGAAACATGTTTGGTGCGTGCATCCCATGCCAAAATAAATTAAGTGGTTCTAAATAAAAACTTGTAATTAACAAAATGAAAAGTGAACCATAGGCAATTTTGTTTTTCAGATTAACTTTTTTAGTGACAAAATAGAACAAACAGAAGATAAGTGGCAAAAGTCCTACATAGATAAAGGGAATCGAACCGTATTTTGTGGTATCAAAAACACCAACCATATTTTTAATGATGATATCCCAGAATGCAGTTGCTTCTGTTTTGAATTTTGACATTTCTGTTAAGGTTTCACCATTTGTTTTTAAATCAAGAAAGGCTGGTAAAATCATAATCATGGAACTAAGGCCAGCAAGAATTGATGTGATGAAATAAGGCACAATTGCTTTTTTATATTGTTTTGGTTTAGTTGCTAATCTAGCAAAGAAGTAGCAAACTGAGAAAATACCAATCATAAAGCCAAAGTAAAAATTAGAGATAAATAATAGTAGATAACTAACAAATAGTAAAATTGATTTACCTTTATCCATGACACGATTAATTCCTAAAATAATTAATGGAAGATACATGAAAATATCTAACCACATAATTAACTCAGAATGAGCAGTGATGAAGGACATAAGCGCATAAGAAACGCTAAGTGTTACATGAGACAATTGCGGAATTTTGTAAGTATTTTTGGCATAGTACCAAAAAGAAAAACCTGCACTTCCGATTTTAATTAATGTTAATAGATAGAGCGCGTCAGGAATGTTTTCATTTTTAAAAAAGAAAACAATTGGGGTAAAGACACCACCTAAATAATAGGAAACTAAAGACCAATAATTTAGCCCTAGTGATGCATTCCAAGTATAAAAGATACTTTGATCTCCGTGTAGAACATTATTAAAACTAGCATGAAAATTTGAAAATTGAGAAAAAGCATCGCTAGCTAAAACGCTCCGATCACTTCCCCAGTAAATCCCAATACTGAGATAAACAAACATCATAATGAAAAATGGAATGGCAAAGGCAGCTAGACCATATTTTCCTTCTCGTTTAAAGTGATTTTTTATTTGATTAAAATTCAATTGAGTATTCCTCCAATTTTTGGTGAATTAACTTCTTCATTTTAGCATATTTGAAGAGAATATTGTTTTACATAATTATTTTCATTCATTTTTTTGAAAAAAACCAAAGTACTTCATTTTTCAAAATATGTATTTATTGTAAGTTAAATGAAAATAAAAACAAATGAAAGGGTAAACAATATAAGTTGAGTATTTGTATATTTGATAGGGATTAGAGTTAAAATAACTAATGTTTAAAAGTTGTTATAAATAATGAAAAAAAGTGATTGACTTTTAAAAGAAAGAGCATATAATTCATCTTGTTTGTATTTTTTAAGAAAAAGTAAAATGTTTTGTTGAAAGTGAGGAATAGAAGAAGTGAGTCAAAAGTTGACCCGGGAAAATATTGATACCTTTAAAGTAGGTGGAGCTTTAATTGCAATGGGCGTTGTTTACGGAGACATCGGAACAAGTCCTTTATATGTAATGAAAGCTATTATTGAAGGAAATGGCGGTTTAGCCAATGTTTCTACAGATTTTATCTTAGGATCTGTATCATTGATATTTTGGACGTTAACCTTATTAACAAGTGTTAAATATGTCATGATTGCTTTAAATGCGGATAATCATGGTGAGGGTGGTATATTCTCACTTTACACATTAGTTAAAAAATCTGGGAAGTATTTATTGTTTCCGGCGATGATTGGTGGAGCTACCTTATTAGCTGATGGCGTTTTAACTCCGGCTGTAACGGTAACGACTGCTATCGAAGGTTTGCGTGGTATTCCGACGTTTTATGATGCGTTTGGAGATAATCAACACGTTATTGTTGTGATAACGATGATTATCATTTTTGGGTTATTTATGATTCAACGCCTAGGAACACAAAAAGTGGGAACAGCATTTGGTCCTATTATGCTAGGATGGTTTACTTTCTTGGCAGTTATGGGAATCATTAATTTTGCTGATAATTTAAGTGTTTTGAGAGCACTTAATCCTTATTATGCTTTTCATCTACTATTATCAGATGAAAATAAAGCAGGGATTTTTATCTTAGGTAGTGTATTCTTAGCAACAACTGGAGCTGAAGCTTTATACTCTGACTTAGGTCATGCGGGGCGTAAAAATATTCGTGTTAGTTGGCCTTATATTAAAGTCTGCTTAACATTAAATTATTTTGGTCAAGCTGCTTGGTTAATAAGTGTGAAAGATAACCCAGTTTATCAAGACATGAAATTATTAAATCCATTCTTCAGAATGATGCCGCAATCAATGGCTATTGTAGGTGTACTTTTTGCTACATTAGCTGCAATTATTGCGTCTCAATCTTTAATTTCAGGCTCTTATACATTAGTATCAGAAGCGATAAAATTAAGATTGTTACCAAGAATGAAAATTATTTATCCAACAGATCAGAAAGGACAATTATATATTCCAGCTGTGAATACGTTGTTAATGATTGGTTGTTTGTTGATTGTTGTTACATTTAGAACATCAGCTAAAATGGAGTCAGCTTACGGATTAGCTATCACCATTACGATGTTAATGACGACATTTTTATTGTTATTCTACTTATTACAACAAGGAATTCCAAAAGTTCTTGCTTATACGACATTTACTTTCTTTGCTTTGATTGAAAGTATTTTCTTCATCTCGAGTGCAACCAAATTCTTACATGGTGGTTATGTGGCTGTCTTAATGGCTGTTGTGATATTAAGTATTATGTTAATTTGGCATCGAGGAAATGTTATTACGGAACGTGAATCTGATCGTGTATCCTTGTGTGATTATACAGAACAATTGAAAGAACTTAGTCAAGATCCAAGTTTACCTCAATACCAAACCAATATTGTCTTTTTAACAACTAAAATTAAAGGACATCAAGTGGGACGAGAAATTGTGTATTCAATTCTAGATAAAAGCCCTAAGAAAGCAAAAGTTTATTGGTTTGTAAATGTTTTTGTAACGGATGAACCTTATACTAATGAATATTATGTGGATATGATGGGAACAGATTATATCGTTAATGTTCAACTTAGACTTGGTTTTAGAATGAATCAAGAAGTGAATGTTTACTTACGCCAAATTGTTAGTGACTTAATGAAAGAAGGCAAGTTACCGAAACAACCACAAAAATATTCGATTCTTAAAGGTCGTGACGTGGGAGATTTTGCCTTTGTGTTAATCAGAGAAGAACTGACTCGTGTAACGTCATTAAGTGCTATTGATACTCTTGTTATGCAAATTAAATTAGGTATTAAGAAAATTGCTTTTGATCCAGCAAGATGGTTTGGGTTAGAATA